>JBIJDE010000165.1:0-9281 GCA_044344305.1 Armatimonadota bacterium | reverse complement strand
GGCGTTGAGCCTGCTGCATGTCCTACCTTAACCCGTGGTGAATATCGGTTTGATTACGGTGATGTTGCAAAGACAACCCCGTTAGTTAAGATGTATACCCTGGGTCACAACTTTATGCCGGCTGGCATTCATGCGGGCGGTTTACGATATCATGGCATGTCCGGTCTAATCAGCCAATTAGTTAACGAAGGTCATATTGAAGCCGTGGCATATCCGCAGAACCCGGTATTTGACGCTGCTGCCATGTTTGCAAAAGCAGAGGGGATTATACCCGCTCCAGAAAGCTCACACGCTATTCGTGGCGGTATTGATGCTGCATTGAAAGCGAAAGCGGAAAATAAAGAAAAAGTTATTCTTATCGGCCTTTCTGGTCATGGGTTCCTTGATATGGGTGCTTATGAAAGTTATATTGATGGCAACCTGTCAGATTTTGAGTTGCCGCAGTCAGAATTGGATAAAGCACTTAATGAATTGCCAATCATCCCTTAATTAGCATCCTGCCCCCTGTAAGATTTTTTACGGGGGGATTTTCATGTCTGGGAGATATAAATGAGAAACGGAATTGTTATTTCCGGGGTTTCATGCCTCGATTTATTTTTATATGACACTATGCCACTGGCCACTCGTGAGAGTTTATCATTGGTGAATAATACCGCGTATCGCGCTGGCGGCATTACTTCAAATGCCGGGAGAGCATTGGCGAAACTTGGTATTCCTGTCGAGTTCCTTACAGTGATTGGTAATGACGCTAATGGCGACATTATGATGGATATTTGGAATAAAGATGGCATAAATACCGACACCGTTATGCGTACTGATGACGCCGGGACATCACTCAGCGTATTGCCAGTATATAAAGACGGCAAACGTGGAGTATATTTTTGTCCGGGTACAAACGGAATAATGGATGCAGAAATGCTGGCTGGCAAGAATGGCGAAAATATTACCCGCTTAGAAGAAAAAGAGATATTTCACCTTGGGTATCCGCCACTCTTGAATAATCTGCAAGGCAATAATCTCACTGATTTTTTATTGACAGTTAAAAAGAGCGGGGTGGTGGTATCGCTGGATACGACGCCAATTGCTGATGATACCTCATTGCCGGAGATGCTGGGAGAGTCATTGGGTGTAGTCGATATCTTTACACCAAATATTGAAGAAGCCTCGCAAACGGCCGGATTATTCAGTAAATTAGTTAAAAAAGCCCGTGAAAAAGGTATGGATATCGAAAATGTCATATCACCAGAAGAACTGCTGGAAACTGGTGAAAAGCTACTTGCTTACGGATTGCCGCTTCTGGTTATTACCCTGGGACCACAAGGGGTATTCATTTGTACAGGAAATGAAGATAAGGTATCGCGTTTGCCATATAACATCGCGGCAAATCAACGCGTTTTTGTACCGGGGTATAAAGTCACCGGTCCCATTAATACCACCGGTGCCGGCGATACTTTCACAGCCGCATTCTTGACCGGATTATGTAAAAAAGTGGGGAATCTTAGTGATATAGCAAGATTTGCACATTGTGCCGGTGCAACCTTTGTAGACCTGTCAAAAGGCCCATCAACGTTTGAACAGGTGATATCATTATTACCACAAATGCAGGTAAGCGAACCGGTAAATGAAGGTTTGGCAGAAATGGTGTAATAATTACGAATTACGAATTACGAATTTAATTTACATCGATGGGCAGGATGGGAAGGATATTTGTTTTGCTTCGCAAAAATTAAATCATGATAATCTTGTTAATCATGTCAAAATATTCGTAATTACTATTTAAGCATTCCGATAACTTGCATGGTCAACCATACCGTACTCATTAATGCTATTAATCCTACCGAACCCCAGGCGATTATGTTGAAGGATTTACTGTTTTTGTAGTCACCTAATAATCGTTGGTTATTTGCAAGCAGTACGATGAATACCATGATAATTGGAACGAGTATACCGTTAATAACCTGGCTGAATAAAATGAGTTTAAACAGCATTTCTTTTGGTGTGAACATCACTAATAACGAACCTACCACTATCATTGCTGTTAAAAGTCCAAAAAATATTGGTGCTTCTTTAAATTTATGGTCGAGACCGCGTTCCCATCCGAATGCTTCTGTTATTGAATAACAAGTAGTTAATGGAACTGCTGCCGCGCCTAATACGCTTGCACCGAGTAAACCAAGTCCAAATAGAATCGGAGCAGCACCATGTACTAAATTACGTAAAGCTCCTGCGGCTTCCCCGGCATCCGAAAACATCGGAAAGCCATATCGCTGGTTTAATACTGCGGTAGTTACTATGATGAAAAACGCGATTATATTTGCCGACAATGCTCCGCTTATTACGTCGAAACGTCGTAACGGTAAGTCTTGTTTTCGTTCACCTTTATCTACAACAGAAGCCTGAAGATAAAAAGTCATCCATGGGGCAATAGTTGTACCGATAAGTCCGATCGCAACTTGCAGGTATTGGATATCAATTTGACCATTGTGCGATATCCATTCCGGGTTTGGTATCAGCATCATATGAAAAACTTCACCCCAATTTGGGTGGACAGTAAATGCAGCAATTGGGTAGGCGAGAAATAAACCGGCAAATAGTAGCAATACACGTTCTGCCATATTATAGTTTCCCCGTACCAATAATAACCAGAGTAATACGGCAAATATTGGAATAGAAATGAAGGATGGAACGCCAAACATATTAAATGCTGCTGCTACACCGGCGAAGTTTGCTGTTGCACTGACGAAGTTGGCAAAACCCATAGTAATCATGGCGAATAAAGTCCATTTAACGCCAAAATTTTCACGAATTAGATCGCTTAATCCCTTGCCGGTAACTGCGCCCATACGGGCACACATTTCAAATACAGCAACAAGAGGGAAGGTTATAACCAAAAGCAGCCATAACATGGTGTATTTATACGCCGCACCCGCCTGGGCATATGTAGCAATACCGCCAGCGTCATTACCTGCAGACGCAGCTAATAACCCCGGACCTAAAACAGCTAAATATACAATCCAACGTGCATTTCTGCGCTTCTTTACATTCATACCACTTATTACCGTGCAATTTTAACATAATTTAATCTATCGGTAAAACAGATGTTTAATTACGAATTACGAATTACGATTTTTTTACATCGATGGGCAGGATGGGGAGGATATGTTTTGCTTCGCAAAAATATAATCTTATTAATCATGTCAATACCTTCAATTTAACTTCCCTCCTTGCCAAGGAGGGGTGGCCGAAGGTCGGGGTGGTTTCGCTTACCACAAACTAATCACTAAAACAAATCAATTCATAATTCGTAATTTACAATTAAACATTGCAGGAACTTAAACATAGTTGTAGTATCTAATAGTAATAAATCAAGAAATCTTTAAAAGGATAGTTAATATGAAAAAGTTAGTAGTTCTGTTTGTAATTTTATGCACAATATCTGCTTTTGCTGTTCGCAATGAAGCATTGTGGATAAATGAGAATACTTTTGTTCCAATGCGTTCGTTATTGGAATGGTTGGGTACTGATAAAAAGTATGATAATGCAACAAAAGAAATTACCATCAATAATGGAAAAATGAACTTAACGTTCACTGTTGGTAAAGAAAAAGCATCTTTAAACAGTGTTCCATATAATTTTGCACAACCAGCGTTTAATTATCAGGGACAGCAGGTTTATGTTCCAATTCGCGATATTGCTCAAGCTTTAGATTTTAAGATGGCAAAAGATGAAGAAAATCAGAAATTAACGGTAAGCAGAACAGGGGCGGCTGAGCCATTAATATTCGATGTCGTATGGCTAAATCCGGTAGATGGCAGTGAGTTAGTATGGGTTTCTGCTGGTTCTTTCATTATTGGAGAAACATCAGGTGCTGTTGGGTATCTGCATAGAAATAAACCTGTAGCAATGGTTAATGATCCATCTATTATGAATGATATCACCCCATATACAAGTTTACCGGCACATAATGTATATACCGACGGATTTTGGATAAGCAAACATGAAATTACTGCCGGCCAATATCAGAAATTCTGCAATGCCATGAAACGTACCATGCCGTCTGCTCCGATAATCGGTTATACCACTGCCATCATGAAAGATTCAAAAGGTAAAACAAAATCATTAATTACCTCTAAACGCGGATGGAGAAATGATCATCCAATATCAATGGTAACCTGGTTTGATGCTATGGCTTATGCTGATTGGATTCATGGACGTCTACCTACTGAAACAGAATGGGAAAAAGCAGCTCGTGGATTAGATGGTCGGGCATACCCCTGGGGTGATAGATATGAACCGAATAAGTTGAATGTATCAAACGATACTCCAGATAGAAGTCGAACTTTACCAGTTGGCAGTTACCCCAGTGGAATTAGCCCGTATGGTGCTATGGACATGGCGGGCAACGTTGCTGAGTGGTGTCTTGATTGGCTTGATCGTAATGATTTTGTAAAATGGAGCAATCCGGTAGGTTTGGCAGGAGAACGCCGGGCAATTCGCGGTGGGTCATGGATGCCGTCGGGCAATACCTATGAAGTATTCTGCCGCTGGCGTAAATCCCCAATTGAGAAAATGGCGGATGTAGGATTTCGCGTAGTAATACCAGCCACACCGGCAAGTAGACAATCAGTAGATGTATCTCAGGCACATCAATCAATAAAAATATTTGATAACGATATCCCGGCGGATTATCGGGTAGCAGAAGCATGGACCGCTGATATTTTGGATAATGGCGGGTCAGAAACTGTTGTTATTGCCGTACCTAAGGCTGAAAATGATAAATTATTCCCAATATTGAAGATATTTAAGTTAGAAGGTGTTATGCCTAAAATGAAAGCTATTCAATTACAGGAATATAAATTTGATGAAAAACAATTAGACGGAACCAGCAGATGGCGCAGTTTAATGGGTGATAAAAATGATGGTGGAATTATTCCTACCGGATATTTTGGAATACGTGATTTGAATGCAGACGGCAAACTGGAAATATATGTGATGCTCCGTTCTGGAGATTCAAAATCGTTGATTCACGATGAAATATTATATATTTTATCAACAGATGATAAGTTGGCTATCAATCAGATTGGAGCAATTGTATTGCAGCGAGCGGACCGTGGTGGTTGGATGGTTGATGATATGTCAAAACAGTTCTCTGGATTAGAAGTTTGTACATTCAGTCAAAAAGCTGACATTAATGATTATGTTATTAAACCACGTCCATTTTCAATGACTTATTACGGGTTTATTGATGGGAAATATCAAAAATATTTCAGTAAAAATACTCGAGAATCATACCTGAAAGGTGATGATTTAATGAAAGACGTTAAGTTTTAGGACGGATTAAAATGCAAAAATTCGATTATAGTTGTTCGATACCAGTTACCCAAAATGCTGAAGTTATAGTAATCGGTGGTGGACCGGGTGGATTAGGTGCGGCTGTGATGGCTGCCCGTGCCGGAGCAGATGTATTATTAATTGAGAGATTCGGTTTTCTCGGTGGTATGGCTGCCGCAGGTGAGATTCATCCTTTTATGGGGAATCATGTTGATGGCGAACCGTTGGATAAACCGGTATATACCGAATGGCAAGATAAGATGATGGCTTACCGCGCGGAAGGTAGCCAACATAAAATGTGGGTATCAAAAGATTTGGCGATGCTTGCAGCGGAAGATTTATGCCTTGAGGCAGGGGTTCGACTGTTATATCACCATAATTTAGTAGATACAGTAATGGATGGTGATAGAATATCTGCCGTAATCCTTCATTCAAAGTCAGGACTTACCGCCGCTACCGCAAAAGTGTTTGTTGATTGTACTGGTGATGCTGATTTGGCTGCGCGCGCAAAATGTAATTTTGAAATGGGTGGACCCAGCGGTTATTGCCAGCCGATGACATTATGTTTTAAATTAACCCATGTTGACCCGGATAGAATGCCGCCTCATCAGGAAATTAACAGGCTGTATGATGAAGCAAAAGCAGATGGCATTATAGATTGTCCACGAGAAAATGTATTACTATTTCGCTGGTTTGATAAAGATACCATCCATTTCAATACCACCAGAGTTATTCGACATGATGGTACCAGTGGAGAGTCTTTATCGGATGCAGAAATTATTGCCCGTCGCCAAGTGAGAGAATATTTGACGTTCCTGCGGTCAAGAGTAGCAGGTTTTGAGAATGCTGAAATTTTTAGTATTGCACATCATATCGGCGTACGTGAAACCCGACGTATAATAGGACAAGCTTATATTACACGGGACGCATTTATTATCCGCGAGAAGTTTACTGATGCAATTGCGCGGGTACGTTATCCCATTGACATTCATAATCCAGATGGTAAAGGAACAGAACTTGTACATATGCCTGAAAATGAATGGTATGAGATACCATACGGGTGTATTGTAGCTAAAGATTGTACTAATTTATTGATTGGTGGACGTCCTATTAGTAGTGACCATGCGCTGCATAGCTCATTCCGCGTGATGCCACCGGCAGTATCAATTGGTCAGGCTGCAGGCGTTGGAGCAGCGATGAGTGTGCAGGATAATTGCCAGCCATCACAGTTAAACGGTGTAAAAGTTCGAGAAAAATTAAAAAGTCTTGGTGCAAGACTTTAAAACAAGGTGAACTCACACCCCAGATATAGCTAAACTGTATTTTATATGGTATAGTTTTACAGGTAACAATTTTAAATTGATTACGGCGGAGGTTGGGTTTACATGCCCACTTTTAAATACAGTGCTATAGACCAGAGCGGACGTGCGGTAAACGGGACTATTGAGTCCGAAAATGTTACCGCTGTTCGTGATAAATTGTCTGAACAGCGCTATTATGTATCTGATATAACTGAAGTTAACGTTTCAAAGTCAGGTGCTACTGACTTTTTCAAGATGTTTTCTCACGTAAAACCGAAAGAACTGGTAGTATTCAGTCGACAATTTGCTACCATGATTGATGCCGGTTTGAGTGTATTGAAATGTCTTGATATTTTACAGCGTCAAACAAAAGATCCGGCATTAAGTGAAGCATTGGCTATTATCAGACGTGATGTAAATGGTGGTGCCAGTCTTACTGATGCATTAGGAAAACATCCCCGCGTTTTTAATAAATTATATGTAAACATGATTCTATCTGCAGAAGCGGGTGGTATCTTAGATAACGTACTCGATCGTCTCTCAACATTCCTTGAAAATGATATGGATATTAAACAGAAAGTAAAATCTGCGATGATGTATCCTATCGTTGTGGGTTCTTTTGCTATTGTTATTTTAATGGTTTTAATGTGGTATGTATTACCGCAATTCAAAGAAATATTTACTAATATGGGCATTACCAATATGCCGCCAAGTACCAAGTTCATGTTAGATTTCGCTGTTGCAACACGAGATTACTGGTATGTAGTTTTATTAACTATTGTCGGTATGATATCTGGTGTATATCTATATGGTCGAACCCAGGCTGGTGCCATGTATTTAGACACATTGAAACTGAAGATACCTGTTTTTGGAGATATTATTTTAAAATTGGCAATTTCTCGATTTTCTCGTACTTTTGGCACTTTGATTGCATCTGGTGTGCCAATTCTACGGGCGTTGGAAATTACTACTGATACTGCCGGCAACCTGGCTATTTCTCAAATTATTGAGCGTGCCAGATTAAGCGTTAAAGAAGGGGAAAAGATTAGTGACCCATTACATGGAAGCAAATTATTTCCATTAATGGTAACGCAAATGATTGCTATTGGTGAAGAAACCGGACGATTAGACCAGATGTTGATAAAAGTATCCGACTTTTATGATGCTGAAGTTGAATCTACACTAAAAGGAATTGCATCGTTAATTGAACCAATGATGATTGGATTTCTCGGTGTATTAGTTGGGTTTATCGCAGTATCAGTTATATCACCGATTTACACCCTCATAGATAGCGTGAAATAAATATGGATGAAATACTGGAAAACGAAGAAATAACTGACGATGATTCAGTTGATATAGAACAGTCTGTAAAAAGTGGAACAGGCGATGAATTTTTGCCGTTATTCCGCATATATCGTGATACTCACCAGCAGAATCTACGTGATAAATTGGTGAATGCTCACATGCATTTAGTAAATGCTGTAACACGTCGTTATACTGGAATAGGTGAATCCCAGGAAGATTTGGCACAGGAAGGTGCTATTGGCTTATTAAATGCAGTAAATTTATTTAATCCAGACCGTGAAGTTAAGTTTTCCACCTATGCAATTCATTTAATTACCAGCCAGATTCAACATTATCTTCGTGACCGTGGCAGACTAATTCGTCAACCAGCCTGGATACAAGAGTTGAATTCAAAGATTAATAAAGCAACTGAAAAGTTGGCTCAACAAACGGAACGTGACGTCTCCGAAGAAGAAATTGCCAGAGAAATTGGGCAGCCTGTTGAAACGGTACATTCTGTAATTACGGCTCAGGATTTAAATCATGTCGTATCGTTAAATGTTTCCACCGATGGTGATGACAACCCACAGAATACCCTGGAAAAGAATATTATTGCTGAATTATGGGCAGAACCAGATGCGTTACCGATGGAAGACCGTATGCTGTTGGAAGAAGCGATGGGACATCTGAAAGATGTTGAACAAAATATTGTTCGCTTATATTATTTCGGTGGTTATACTCAGGCAGAGATTGCAAGTAAAATTAATGTCACTGTCAATTATGTATCATATATATTACGCAGGTCAGTCAGTAAAATACGAAATTATTTAGATGATGAAAGATTGCGTGAAGCGGCAGCTTTAATGGAAGAAAAGGGTGAAGAAAGTCATATTGAAAATGTTGGTATGATTTATGAACCGATTACCCATTTATATTCCAATGGTTATATGCGCGCACGCATTGCTGAGGAAGTACTGCGTAGCCAACGTTATTTAATGAACTTCGCATTATTACTGGTAGAAGTTGATTATCTTGAAAATATTAATAACTCATCAGAAATTTTAAATATCGTTGCCAATCTGCTGAAAGGTTCCGTTCGTGGTGTTGATATCGTTGGATATTTAGGTTCAGGAAAGTTTTGTTTGTTATTGCCCCATACTGGACCTGAAGCGAAGATATTAAGTGGAAGAATTTGCGAGCAAATTAAGAAATCATTTGAAAATGGGGTAACTACAGTAACTGCTTTTGCCGGTTATTCGGTATTCCCATTAGATGGTGTGAATGAAACGGTATTATTTGACCGTACAGATAGCGCATTGCGTACAGCACATATTGCCGGACCATTCTCAACAATTTCTGCTGGTT
>JBIJDE010000161.1:0-9557 GCA_044344305.1 Armatimonadota bacterium | reverse complement strand
AAACTTCAAATAAAGTATACAAGTTAACGTCGTCATAGGTCAGTTTTGCGGTGGCTTTATCCGGCATACCCTTGCGTTCGATAGAAATTGCCTTGATAATAGTCCAGTCTTTCTGGTCGCCATCAATTACCGGTGCTTTTTCTGCGCGAACCATTTCGTAAGTTTTTGGCTCGGATGCAGTTTTTGCCCGTGCAATATTGTCGGCTTCTGCCTGTTGCAGTGCTTTGATATCAACTGTTATGCCATCAGCGGTAAAGCGTTGGATAGTTTCTAAACCTTTTATCTGCAATATCATCGCACCTTGACGCGCCATGCCAGTGGTCAGGCGGATTTTGCCATCATTTTGTTTGCCAAACCAACCATTGAACGGTTCGCCGCCTTCGGAATATGCATCCATCGGTGCGCCTTTAAGCAGGCTTTCTTTATCAGGCAATGACTCGCCGGGCAGACGGCCATCCTGGAATAATGACCCGACAAATAAACCGTCGGTGGTAAGGAAAAAGTCCTGGCCAAGGTTGCCGCGCATTACGAACACATTACCGATGGCGTCAGATATTTTAGCTACACCCATGGTTTTTAATGGGCCAATTAACAAGCCTGGTTTTGGCATGGTTGCGTTGTGCGAACCATGTACACCAGGATATGGATTAGCATAGTACCAGTCGACATCACCGGTTGTGATATTAACGCCAGTAAGTTTTGTCGGACCAGCATAGCCGTTCATACTTAATACTATTAAACGGTTTTCACCCGGTACTGGAGTAATATCTCCCCAATCTTTATTGCCTATTGGTATCCTGCCGTCAAGGCTGTAAACAGGTGCACCGTCATCGGTAAAGCTGACAGGTTTATAACGCACCAGACCGTCAGTATAGATACTTAGATCGTCGCCAAGGCGTCCACCCCAACCGCTGCCCACGTTTAGACCGGGCTGGCCGCCGCGTTTGTCAGTGCCTGGCTGCGATGAAAGAACAATGGTGCATTCGCTGCGCTGTACTTTTGCATCTTTATTATTATCATTCCAAATAACGCCGTCATAATAATTCAGCCCGGCTAATTCGCCAGTTGGCTGAACTGTTACTGCGCCATTATATTCTCTCTCGCCGGAGATATAGCCTGCCAGGGTAATAGCTGCCACAGGCTGCCATTTCCCGTTGCGATCCATAAATACCACACTGCCAGTCGCGCGGGTATCATGTACAAACATATATTCGCGAGGTTTACCGCTGGAACTATTAGTGAAACGACTTGGAATTTCATTAGCAGCGGTGTCGATGGTGAATGATTCGCCTTTTGATTCATCAGGAACCCACAACACTTTTGTTACTTTCCAGTTACCGGCATGGTCAATTTTCATTTCCATCGGTCCGGTATATGCGTAATCGGAGTTTTGATCATGCAGGTAAGACGCGACGCCGGCATAACCGGTATTTCCGATGTAGTCGCGGACTAATTTGCCATCTTTGCCCCATACAGAAACGCGGCGAGGGTAATTCCAGTTTTCTACAACCCATACCTTGCCGGTGCTGTCTACTGATACGGAACTCATCTGTACCATTGCCTGTTCGTCAAAATCACCGCGGATTGAACGTCCACCTTTTTTGCCGCAGGTATAGGCAAGTTTGCCGGCCGGGGTATAAACCTTAACCTGGCAATCCGGTCCTTTATCGACAATTGCGATGTTGCCGTCATTATCGACAGATATCGCATTGCCATTGCCCAGGCCGGGGGTGGGGATAGTTGTTAATGCGCCGGTTTCCAGGTTAACCTGGCTTAGTTTTCCACCGGTGCGGGTGGTAATATTCAGCGGGTTGCCATTTACTATCCCTGCGATGGGGGTAACCTGACCTCCGCTCATTACGTATAATTTACCATCTTTGCTGAATGCCGCCTGTCCGGGTGCGTCAACATCAAATATCTTACGTACCACGGCCGAGACAGCATCAAGGATAACAACTTTATTGGTATCGAGAGTTATTACCAGATTGCTGCCGTTAACAGCCATACCTTTTATTTTGCCTGGTTTGGGGTCAACAAGTATTTCAGATAAGGGCAGGTCGAAAGTGCGTGTTTTGCCATCTATCACGAACGGTTGGAATGAACCGTCTTTGACACCATATCGGCAGATGGTTTCATTGACATACCATCCGGTAATGTATGCATACGCATAGTTGGCATCGGCGGTAATCATTGATACGCCGCGACGGTCACCCCAGCGTTTGCGTCCGGATGGATCTATTCCAATGATGCCTTGACCGCCTTCTGCAAATGGCCAGGTTACTATGTTCCAATCGCCGCCGGCAGTGACATTATTCGGGGCAGCGTGGTCGGCTCCCCAGGAACCGCTGCCATCTTTAGTTTCCCACGGCGGTGTGCCGGGGTTATAGAAACACATTTCGTATTCAGCACTGATACCCTTTTGAGTAAGTCCGCGAACTTTATAACTGCCGGGAGCAGCCATTTTGCCTTTATCATCCAAACCGTCCCATTTTACTTCGACGGTGCGCATACCTTTTTTTTCTTTACCCTTGACGGTATATTCCGCCGGATCGCAATCGCCGGCAAGATTGCGAATGCGTTTACCGTTCTGGTCTTCAATTACGATGGTGAACTTGGCGGCATCTTTGGGAATTACCGCTCGTACCGGAATAGTACCGAGTACCTTAACGCCATCACTGACATACTGGCGAACCGGCACGTTGCCTTTTGCAACTAATGCGGCATCTCCCCATACATCACGCGCTGTCCAGAAGAATTCGCGCGAGGTTTTACCCGGTTGCATATTATCGGCATAACGATGTACCGGCCAGGTTTTGCCTGTGGGGTCACCCCACAGGAATTCATTACCCATGCGTAGTTTTTCGCCAGCTTTCATATCTGGTACGTTTTTATACATTAATTTCCATGGAATTTTAATTTCCTGCACATAACCGTTGCCATCAGCGTCGGCCTTATAGCTCATTTCCGCGCCTTCGCCCAGGTCGGTGCCGCCGGGTTTTGCCACCAGCATTTTAATTGTAGTTGCATTCGAATCTAAACGGTCTCTATCTTTCCAGTATTTAAAATGAATAACCGGTTGTTTTAATGTCGTGTAGTACCACATGGTAATCCATAAAGTACTGTCGGCATTGGTCATACGGATTTGCCAGGCGTCTTCTTTCCAACCTTCGTCTGGGTTAACCGCCGGGTCAATAAGACTGAACATTGGCGTTGGGTCTTTCCATTTTGCCGCCAGGTACAGGTAGTCCTTGTCCCACATGGCAGATTTCTCTACTGAATAACGGTTTCGAACCAGACTGTCTGCGAATACCCAAATGCGTCCAGACAAATCCCAGTCCTTCAGGTCGCCGTCAATAGTGACTTTGCCCGGGGTAGGAAGCACGAAAATACCTTCATTCTGGCTTTGTCGGCCAATCATATTTTCGGCAGAAAAAATGGGGAGAATACAGATGGCCAATACGGCCAATAGCGCCAGCACACGAATAATCGTGTTTTGCCGACTGGTGTTGATTTTTGTCATCGCAGATGATCTCCTAAAATCAGACATAATTTCACATATTTAAAGAAATATATGTGGATGTTTAACTAATGTCGCTTTACCGGTTTACCTGTAATTATACCGCTTAGTAGGCGAAAAGTCAATGGATTTTGAAAGAGAAATTAATAGACTTGTCCATAAACAATAAGCGGCATCTTTCGGACTCTTTTCCTGCCCTACATCGTTGTGCTTTTCACGTTTATCAGCTTGATAATGTGTGAAAAACATGCCTTGTATGACAGCAAAATAGTCTCAAAATCTACTCACTCATTATTTGCGGACAAGTCTAATGAAATTTACTCCGGCCTTCCAGGTTACAGTACTCTGTTTTTTATGATGTCTGAACCTCGGATTGAGAAGATTTAAAGGAAAATATCGATTTCACCCAAAATAATCCCTTAAATTTCTGAAATCCTCTCAATCCGAGGTTCAGACAAATTAATACCCTTTCGAAAACCATTGTACTCCGAGTTTCCAGCTCACAGTACATAGCTATAAATTTTAATAAAAGCGGAAGTAGTGTGATTTGTAAAAGTTGAAATTATCTTTTTGCTAAACTTATTGACTTTTGTTTAGCAATTTTCTATAATTGTAATCAATAGTGTAGTTAATTACATTATTTTTATGAGGAGAATAAATATGACAGATATTATTAATAATAACGATTCGGCAAAACGGGTGACTCTGCAAATTATTGCTGAGCATTGTGGCGTAACTAAAGGTGCTGTTTCACTGGCATTGCGCGGTAATACTCGTATCAGCGCGGCAACTACTGAACGTATTGTGGCTGCTGCAATGGAACTTGGTTATAATCCTGCATTACACGACGCCGCCCGCCGCCTGGCATTGTTGCGCAATAATACCCGCGTTCTCAGCCGTGTAGTAGCAGCATTTTTCCCTGCTAATTTTTACGCTCGTTCTGAAGAGTTCTTAAGCGAAGTATTTCGCGGTATGCTTGATGTGTTGGAAGCAGAAGGTTACGGGTTGCTGGTGAATTACACTCGCGGAGAAAGTGCCAATGCTGAACTGTTGCCAGTATTTTTGCGCTCTGATGTAGATGGAGCTATTATATTCAGCCGTGGTGGCGATGCCTATTATCAGGCTAAAACATTGCGAAATAACGCTGGCTTTTTTGACAGGCCAATTGTTTCTATGCTATCTGAACTGCCAGATTCTGCATTAGTTAATACAGATGATTTCAATGCTGCATATATAACAGCAAAACATCTTCTTGATATAGGACATCGATATATTGTTCAATGTGTTTATTTGGAGCCTTCACCAGATGTTCCTGTCGGACCAGCAGATCGCATAAATGGTGTGAAAAAAGCGCTTAATCAATTTGGATTGAACCCTGATAAACATTTACGGCTTTTTGAGATAGAATCAACTTGGACCCGTCCTAACACACTTCCATCAGGATACCACATTAATAGTCAGCCGGCACTTGACGTTGATATGACGCGACGATTGAAAAAGTTCATGCTTGATAATTCTCAATTTACTGCAATTTTAGCATTGAATGATCCGTCCGCATTCAATATTTGGTGTGTTTTGAATAGTGCAGGCATTTCTGTTCCAGATCAAGTAAGCATTGTCGGTTATGATGATAATTACCCGGTATTAGATGAAAATGGCAACAATTTATTATCAAGTGTGCGGGTACCACTGAATGAAGTAGGTCGCGAAGCTGCAAGATTAGTGGTAGAAATGATAAATGGCAAAGCACCAACCGATGAAAAACGCATTCTTGAAAATGAACTGGTTGTTCGCGCGTCTATCGCACCACCGGGGAAATGAAGAGAGAAGAGAGAAGATTGAAGAGTGAAATTGCAGAAACAGTATATAGTTACACAGAGTCTCACAGAGAAGACACAGAGATTCACGGAGGAAATAATTTAAAAACTCCGTGTTGCTCGGTGTCTTCTCTGTGAATCTCTGTGTAAGATTTATTTATCACTCAGAATTTTGTTTATTAATATGATGGTTCGGCGTACGCCTTCGTATTCGTCGACTTCTTTTGGACAGCTTTCTATGCCCCAGGTGCCTTTGTAGCCGGTTTCCAACAGTTTATCGAATGCTGGTTTCAGGTCGAGAGTACCTTCGTTACCGTCTTCATCCATCATGAATGTCTTTATGTGACATGCTTTGGCATATTTTGCACATAATTCCCAGCCTTGCTGTTGTTTGCCTGGCGCCCAATTATTTGTGTCAAACAACAAACCAAGTCCATTGATATTTTCAACCAGTTGCACAACTTTATCCGGGTGCAGAGATGGCCCCCAGTGATTTTCAATCAATATTTCTATTCCTTTGTCACCTGCACGCGAGATGATATCATTATACCCATCTTTAATTATCTCAAAGACATCGCCGGGAAGTTCTGCCGGGCCACCACAGTCTATTCGCATCTGTTTCGCGCCAAGTGTTGCGGCGATATCAATCCAACGATATGCCAATGCCCGGTTAGCTGAACGGACTATTGGGTCTGCTTCGTAGATATGCGCTCCGTCAACGGCGATACAACCGAACGGTATGCCGGCGGATTCGGCCGCGGCTTTAACCTTGTTCAGCATCTCGTCATCAATGGGTGGTAATTTGGCATCTTGCGGGTTGCCACCGGCATGTGCCACTACTCCCGGCTGTTGTACACCGGCAAGGTGGGCATTCCACGGATCCAAAGCTGCGCACCCATATCCTTTGCAGTCAGCAATATATTGAAAAATGTCCTGTTTGCCTTCATTTAACAAACGATGAAACGAAAAAGAACAGATACTGATGGGAACATTATTCATTTGTGTTTACCTCTGGGGTAATTTAATCATAAACTTTGGGCGAAGGGTATAGTTTTTTGATAAATTTGTAAAAATTGTTAATCATTAAATCTAAATAAGTACAATCATTTATTTTAGTGCGATAAATATAATCAAATTCTGGTATATTTATTTCATTAATCACGTTTGGTTGTAGACTAAATACTAAATTTTTCGTTATAATCAATCAGAGATTGTTTTGTGAGGATATTCATGAGTTCACAAATAGTAGCGGGCATTTTTCCTGGTCAGGGTTCGCAGGCTGTCGGAATGGGTAAGGATTTGTATGAATCATCACCTGTTGTTCGAGATATTTTTGATGCTGCGGATTCCGCGTTAGGATTTTCCTTATCTTCAGTTTGTTTTGAAGGACCTGTTGAAGAACTAAAACGCACTTCAATAGCCCAACCGGCATTAGTAACAATGAGTTACGCATATAACCAGTTAATGGTTGCTGCTGGTTTACAAATTGGCGTTGCTGGTGGTCATAGTTTGGGAGAATATTCTGCTCTGACAGCTATTGGAGCTATAGATTTTATTACTGCTGTTAAGTTAGTACGTAAGCGCGGTGAATTAATGGAGATTGCAGCAGCAAATAACCCAGGTGGAATGGCGGCAGTTATCGGCAGTGAAGATGAAGTTGTAGCCGGTTTATGCGCAGAAATTGCTGCGCAATATGGTTCATTAGCTCCAGCTAATTATAACTCGCCGGGACAGGTTGTAATATCTGGCGTTAACGAAGCAATAGCAGCATTTCGTACCGAAGCAAAGGCGAGGGGAATGCGAGTGATTCCGCTACAGGTTAGCGGTGCATTTCATTCACCATTGATGCAGAGTGCAGCAGATGCATTCGCTGTCGAATTAAATGCTGTTATAATAAATATTCCAACAGTGCCAATTGTACAGAATGTTACCGCAATGGCTACTACCGACCCGATAGTAATTAAGAAAAATCTTGCGGCACAGATTACCGGGTCTGTTAAATGGACTGCCTCATTGAACCTGATGCGTAGTATGGGAACGATGAAATTTGTTGAAATAGGTCCAGGCAACGTATTAACAGGATTAGTTGGGCGTACATTTAATGATATAGAAGCTGTTGCGACAGCTGATTATTTAAAATAAAACATTGCGGAAAATCCGCTTGTTAATAAAGGGAGAAAAGAAATGAGAAAGTTTAGCGTAATGCCAGTGATGGCAATTATACTCAAGGTGTCAGCGGTTCTGGCACTGGTTTTATTTATCGGAAGTCTGTATGTTGAAATTGGACAATTCAAAGATTTTTTAAAGCAAGTAAAAGATTATGTTGCTGCTAATCCGGTAGATTCCGCTACCTTACAAAAGATTGCTCAACAGAAAATGGATTTAATTAAATCTTTAGTTACCAATGTACTGTTCTTACTTGGTATACCAAGTTTCCTGTGGTTATTAGCTGATGGTGCATTATTACTTCGTGCAATGTATTTTGGCGATGATTGCTGTGATGATGAAGATGGCGATGGCTGCTGCTGTGGTCATGACCATTCAGAAGCAGTAGTTGCACCAACAGCACCTGTTTTAGAAAAATCAGCCGAGTAATTTTTAATCTCATAAGGGCTGTTTATAGAACAGCCCTTATATTCACACGATACCCGAGTGGAGCATTTTTTGCTGTATTTATTTTATCTGTCGGCGATTCCGGCAGGTGATAGTAAACATGAACATGAAGATCTTATACGGCGAGCCCAGAAGGGTGATAGGAATGCGTTCGACGATTTAGTAGCGATATTAGCTCCCAGATTAAAAGCTTATATGATGAAAGAAACCCCATTCTTTCTTGATGTTGAAGATGTTGTTTTAGAAACAATGGTTAGATTATTTACTTCTATTAAAAGTTATCGTTTCGAATCTTCAATTACTACATTCTCATTCAAGTTGGCCAGACGTGCCATGCTAAATCTTATTGACAAACATCCATCCAGAAGAGGAATTAATACTTTTTCTGAGATTAAAGTTGGAGATGACGAAGTAGATGTAGTAGAACGTATGGAAATTGGAGATAGCGCAGAAGATATAGTCATCAACAATGAACTTAAAGATCAAATAAATGCTGCACTTGGGGAGTTATCTTCTGATCATCGTGATGTGATATCTCTTTGCTTAATTCAAAAATTTAGCCATAAAGAGGCTGCTGATATATTAGGAATACTTGAAAACACTGTAAAAACAAGACTTCACCGTGCAAAAATAGAAATGCAAAAAAAACTTAAAAAAATTATAGAAAATGGGAACCTTTTCGAATAAATAGCGCACTAACGTTATGAAAAGGGGAAATTTATATAATGCATCAAAAATTTTGCAAGAAGGCGGAATATCATGGGACAGCATGTCGATAATTATTTAGAAAATTATATCGAAGGTAATCTTACCAACGATGAAAAATTTCAGGTTGATGAACATCTCAAAACCTGTAATGAATGTGCGCGCCTATTTGAAGTCATGCCAAAAGTTTATGCTGTTTTGCCGGAAATGAACGAAATACCAATGTCTGATGATTTTCATAATAAAATGTGGGCAGAAATCGAAGCGCGTGAGAATAAAAAATCTTTCAGTTGGATTTGGATATCTAAACCTTCATACGCGGTCGCAATTACATTCGGAGTTTTATTATTTGCTTGTTATTATTTTAAAATAGGACCTTGCGCCAGGAAAGAACTTTCACTGGTCACACCACCATCAATAGTAATGCCGGATAAACAACCAGGAGAAACAGTCGTAATTCCTTCAAATCCTGCTATAGTTAAAGGACCAACTGCCAATAATATTGTTAAACCGCCGAAATATTCTGCATCTGATTATCCAGTAATTATCGCGATGTCTCCGAATGAAAAAAATGATATCGTAGCGCGCGGAAATAACAATATACGCGGAAAACTATATACAATTGATCCTATTAAATTTGACAATCTCGCTGCTGAATTATTGCTTAACGAAAATATCTCTACTTTTAATAACTACAAAGTAGAAAATATAAAATTACCTGGTAATAATGTTGTAGCTGAAGATAAAATTAAAAATATTGTAATCACAGCTTTGCAGAGACGTGGCGTTAAGTTAGCTGATGGCGAAGAAATTGGAAAGATTTATACTAAAATTTCTGATGTTGGAAAAGAATATAAAATAACTTTATCTGCTGTATCAAATGAAAATGAAGCAATAGCCTTGAA
>JBIJDE010000149.1:0-10035 GCA_044344305.1 Armatimonadota bacterium | reverse complement strand
CGACCCTGTTCCAAACGGTGACTGTAATTTTATCCCATTACTATTTATTTTCAGTTAAAAGTTATCAACTTGGTAATTATATCTCAGGTTTTGCAATTGCCTCTTTAACTCTTAACTTTTAATTTCCAATTCGCTAACCGCATCATACGCCAATTTAGGCTGGCAATTTCTATCAAACAGCAGCGGGTAGTTAGTGTGTTTGTACGGGTAATAGTTCAGCCAACTTCTGCCATCGTTAAGGTTCCAGAATGCTACCCGGGTTATTACATCGCGGTGGTGCAGGAATAATTTGAATAGTTCGGCGTATTGCTCCGCCTGGCGTTGGAATAGTTCGGCGGGGCAACCGTCTTTATACGGGTCGCCGGCGGATTCGTCCCAGGGCAGCATGCTGATGTCCAACTCGGTAATCATCACCTTCAACCCGGTTTGCGCGTAGATGTCGATAGCGGCGTCAATATCGGCAAACGGTATATTGTCCAGCGACCAGTGCCCCTGAATACCGATGGCGTCAACCTTGACATCGGCATCGCGCAGTGAAACCAGCAGGCGCAGCGTCTTTTCGCGCTTCACTGGCCCTTCGTTGCTGTAGTCATTGTAATATAGTTGCACATCGGGGTCGGCCTCGCGGGCAAAACGAAACGCCTGCGCCAGGTAATCGTCACCCACCAATCGCAGCCACGGCGAATCCCGCAGGTAGTCGTCTTTGTCGTCGATAGCCTCGTTCACCACGTCCCAACCCATTATCTGTCCGCGGTATCTCCCCACCAGAGTGTGGATATGGGTGCGCATCCGGATCAACATCAACTCGCGGCTTGCCGGCCCATCCCCATCCAGGAAAAACCAATCCGGCGTCTGCTGGTGCCACAACAAACAATGCCCGGTCATCATCTTCCCGTTATCCCGCGCAAACGCCACCAGCGCGTCCGCTTGCTCAAAAGTAAACACCCCTTCCCGCGGCTGAATAGAAGCCGGCTTCATACAATTCTCCGGGGTAACCACATTAAACTGCGAGTTTATAGTCTCAATCTCCACCGCCGAATAATCATCCGGCAATGTGCCGCCCAAGGCAACGCCGATGTTGAAAGCTGACTGGTATTTTTGGTATAGGGATGTCATGTGGTGCTCCTTTGAGTTAGGATAAGTTTATTTTTCTTTATTGTTTAAAGTTAACCTTTAATTTTAAAATCCTCTAATCCATTAATTCCATAACTCGTAATTCAGAAAAAATGACTGGGACCGCAGGCTTCCAGCCTGCCCCGGCTGAAATTTAGTGGCACTTTGTAAATAGGTGAAAAGCTTATAAATTTCATGATTTTGCACATTTATCTATTTATTATACGTGCCGCTTAAATTGTACCGGGGGGCAGGCAAGATGCCTGCGGTCCCAGTTTATTTATTGGATCGCAGGCTTCCAGCCTGCCCCCGGCTGAAATTTAGTGGCACTTTGCAAATAGATGAAATGCTTATAAATTTCATAAATTTGCACATTGTTCTATTTATTATACGTGCCGCTTGAATGATACCGGGGGGCAGGCAAGATGCCTGCGGTCCCAGTATTTTGTCTGAACCTCGGATTTAGAGGATTTGGGGGGGATTTTACAGATTTATTTTCGGGTGAAGTCGTTTGAAGTCGGGTGCGTTCAAAAAAATTCGTAATTCATAATTCGTAATTCGTAATTGAACTCTCACTCTTCAATCGTTTCTCTTACTCTGGCGGAAAGTTCTTTCATGGAGAATGGTTTTTGCAGGAAGTGGACGCCTTCTTCTAATATGCCGTGGTGGGCAATTACATCGGCAGTATAGCCGGACATGAACAGGCGTTTTATGTTCGGGTAGATTTGTTGTATTCTTCTTGCCAGGTCGCGGCCGTTCATTTCCGGCATGATAACATCGGTCATTAATACTTGGATATCACCATCGTAATCTTCTGCTAATTGGACTGCTTCACCGGGGGTATTTGCTGCCAGCACGTTATAACCGATTCGTTGCAGCATCATTTTTGCCAGTTTTAGAATAGTTGCTTCATCCTCGCATATTAGGATAGTTTCTTTACCTTTTGTGATTGCACCATCTTTGCCATCTTTCGCAAGTTGTTCACTCTTGCCGATATGGCGAGGCAGGTAGATATTAAATGATGTTCCCTGGCCGGGTTCGCTATAGGTAATGATATATCCATTGTTTTGTTTTACTGCGCCATATACCGTTGCCAACCCCAATCCGGTACCTTCGCCTACCCCTTTGGTAGTGAAGAACGGTTCAAAGATATGTTCCATCATCTCTTTGTCCATACCACACCCGTTGTCACTGACGGTTAGGTGCACATAACTGCCGGGTTCAAATCCGATATGGTTTGCGCAATAACCTTCATCGCAAAAACAGTTTTCTGTTTCAATGGTAATCTTGCCCACGCCATTTATCGCATCGCGGGCATTAACGCACAGGTTGGCAAGTATCTGGTCGATTTGTGATGGATCAACCTTGGTCGACCATAATCCGTCTCCGGGCAGCCAGGAAAGGTTAATATTCTCACCAATCAGTCGTTGCAGCATTTTAATCATGCCATCTACAGTTTCATTTAGATTCAGCACCTTGGGGGCAACGGTTTGTTTGCGGGCAAATGCCAACAATTGTCGTGTTAAATCGGCAGAACGTTCTGCGGCATTGCAAATCTCGTCAAGGCTTTCTCGCAACGGGCTGTCCGACGGGGTCATCTCTTTCGCCATATCGGCATTACCCAGGATGGCCTGCAGCATATTATTAAAGTCGTGGGCAACACCGCCTGCCAATCGGCCGACTGATTCCATTTTCAGCGCGTGCTGCAATTGAGCTTCTAATTTGGCTTTTTCTTCTTCAGCGTGTTTGCGTTCAGAAATATCCTGGTAATTCCCCAGCAATCCCTGGATATCCGGGTCATTCATCAGGTTAAACCCGGTGAATTCTATCCATTTGTAGCTTCCATCTTTACACCGGTATCTACATTCAGTTGTTCCGATAGCATCTGGCGTTGTCATAAGAGAAGTAATAAATTTACCGGCGGCATCTACATCATCAGGATGCACATTATCCAGTGCTGGTTTGCCAATAACATCTTCTGGGGTCCAACCAAACCATCTTTCAATATTGGGACTCTTGTACTGGTTTATACCGTTTTTATCAATAATAACGATAACATCACCGATATTTGCTACCATTTTCCCTTGTTTAGCCTCATTTTCCCGCAGTGCTTGTTCAGCTTTTTTGCGTTCGGAAATGTCAACGATAAAGTTCAGGCTGCATTTTTCTCCATCGAGTTCGATAACTTCGCTGGAAACTATGAAGTTTCTTATTTCTCCAAATCGCATCTTGTATTGTGCTTCAAAGTTTCTAATGAAACCATGTTTAAGTAATCTATCTTTATATTCATTCCTTTCATTATTATCTACCCAGAAATCCAGATCCAGCGCGGTTCTTCCGATGATATCCTCTTTTTCAAATCCAGATATCTTGAGGAAAATATCATTTACGTCTATATATGTCCCATCCTTCATAGCTATAATGGAAATAGCTTCCGGTGATGCTTTAAATGCTGTTGAGAACTTCTCCTCGCTTTCAATCAGTGCCTTCGCCGCCCGTTCGGTTTCGGTAACATCCAGCATACTGATAATCAAACTTCTGCGACCATGTTTATCGGTATAGTGGGTCATGTGTTTTTCTAACAGACGATGTTCACCATCCGCCCGAATGATATAAAAATTATAATGATGATGGTATTCATGCCCCGCCACAAACTCCATGAAGTTGCTCACTACAAAATCAGCAGATTCGGGTGCAATGAAAGAAATGAATGATTCAGCAGCCATTATTTGTGCGCGTTTAAATCCGCTGATTTCCATCATTTTTTCATTAATCCATAGAATTTGCGCATTTTCATCTACTATACATATAGCACTGTGTGAATACTCGGAAATAGCGCGGAATCTTTCCTCGCTCACCAGCATCGCCGCTTCTGTCGTTTTTAACTCGGTGATATCTATGAATGAACAAACTACTTGTTTTACCGTACCGTCATCATTTAACTCCGGTTCGGCATCTACTAATAGCCAGACACGGTCGCCGGTATCGGGTCGGTATACCCCCATGACAACATTGTTAACTGAGGTGCGGGTGGCAATTGCTGTCGGTACCGGGTGGGTATCTCCCGGGAATAGCGAACCATCTTCATGGATGACATTCCAATCCGGGTCAAATGAAGTTTTACCCAAAAGTTGGTCTTCGCTGATTCCCAATAACTCAAGTGCTTTGGGGTTGCTCATCAATATTTCAGCTTGTGGTCCCTGTAGCAAAACTCCGACATGCATATCCCATACCAAATTTCTGAATTTGCTTTCACTTTCTATCAATGCTGCTTCTGTCCGTTTACGGTCAGTTATATCGCGAATTACAAATACAATATTTGTCGGTATTCCGTCAGAATTATAGATAAACTCACTATTTGATTCCAGTGCAAAAGTGCTGCCGTCGGCGCGTATACCAGTATATTCATTTGGTCCGGTATTTACACCCTTAAATTTTATCGCAATATTTGCCGATGCGCGCTCTCTATCTTCGGGGACGATAAAATCGGTAATTAATTTTCCAACACCTTCATCCTGGCTCTTATATCCGAACATGGCTATGCCGCGTGATGAAACCATATCGATGCGACCCTGCATATCGGTGATAGTTATATCATCTGGCGATGCGTCGAGAATGGAACGATATCGCGCTTCACTGTCTCGCAGTGCTTCCTGTGCTAATTTTCGTTCGGTGATATTTTTATCTACACCACGATAACCGGTGATATTGCCATCTTCATCAAATAACGGTAACCCATCGGTGAGAAGACACAGTTTTTCTCCATCAATCCCAATATTCCAATTTTCCATTTCTCTGATAGGTTGTTTATTCGCTACGATTTCAGCAAATATGACTGCAATTCTTGTCGCTTCATCTATAGGCATAAAATCAAATGGTGTTTTGCCGATAATCTCCTCGGGGGTAATGCCTAATATATCATAACATTGAGGCGAACTATAGGTGTATACACCTTTGCTATCTACTTCCCATACCCAATCAGCAGTATTAAATATAATATCGCTCAGTCGTGCTTCGCTGTCGCGTAGCGCTTCTTCAGTTTGTTTGCGTTCGGTAATATCATGAATAGTTCCAATTAAGGTGAGTACTTTGCCGTTTTCATCAAAGGTGACTACTCCTTTGCCATGTACCCACCTGGTTTCGCCATCGGAAATTCGGGTAATTCTATATTCTTTATTAAATGGTTTTCGCTGGCCAAGAACTTCCTCGGTCAGGTAGGTTGCCATCATTTCGCGGTCATCTGGGTGGACGATATTCAGCCACCCCGGTACATTTCTATCGTACGATTCATCAATGCCAAAAACCTGGTCAAGAACCTCTGATGATTTCCAGTAACCGGTAGTGAAATCGGTGCTATATGAACCGATTGAGGCGGCTCTTTGCGACTCTTTAAAGAAAAATTCACTATCACGCAAGGTTTCTTCAATCTTTTTACGTTCGGAGATAAAACGCGCCTGTTGAACATTCTGGTATGCCCCGGTTGATAAATAGTTAGCAAGGGTAAACAGGGTATTGGCAATTAATTTAAAATGTTCAATGGACATACCCGGTACCCGATCGAATGCTTTTAATAGCTCCTCTTCATCCGCTCCTATCTCTTTCGCGTACTGACGCATTTTTTCTTCTGTCTGGCTTTCATTTCTAACCTGTCCAATCAGCCAGTTGGCTATATGGCGACCACCGACGGTAATACATGCTCCGGCATCAAATAACCCCCCGCTCAGACATGGTTGTACTACTGGTCCATTCGGGTGGTAACGACCAATAAAAGCATCTGATTTAAAACAGTTAGCGCAACCGCGTTCGGTTTTTCGTATAATTTCGCTACAGAGATAGGTGAAATTACTGGGTCGGGTTATTGGCGTACCATCCAGGTGAGTAATGATAGATGCCACCCCGGTTGCCAGCGCGAATTCACCCTGAATACGTTGAATTTCATCCAAATTAAATAGCTCATCAAACTCAATATCGCTTTCCAACGGTCGGGTTAGTGAAACAATTCTTTTTTCTATCAATTCCTGTGCATGCTTTCTCTCGGTTATATCTCTGCCAACGGCTATTATTCTTCCTTCGCCATCAATATCAGTTTTCTTTAACGTCATTTCTATCCAAAATATTGAACCGTCTTTTTTGCGGGCAATCCATTCGAATGATTGTGGACCTTCTTCCATCGTTTTTCTGATATATTTATAAGCATTTTCAGTGGAATATGGTTCCATATTAACGCTTAAATTCTTAATATCGCAAGAAAGAACTTCTTCTTTTGAACTGTAGCCATAAAGTCTCAGCATAGCTTCATTGACGTCTAACAGGCTGCCGGTGATTGCATCATGAATAAATATAGCCTCTGTCGCAGCGTTGAATATAGTCCGGTAATTTTCTTCGCTGTTCCGTAACGTTTTCAATAGTTGATTTCGCCGAGTTACATCGCGAATTACTCCGAAAACGATGTTGCTCTCTTTGTCATACTCAGCTATAGAATGGATGTCTCTTATTTTGCCATCATCGACACGGCGTATTTTAAAATCAATATTGTATGGTGTTCCATTTTTAATTAGATTAATAAGAGCGTTATCTAATAATTCACGATATTCTGACAGTGGAATTGTCTTTATTAAATCAATAGGAATCTCATCTTCAGCAACACCATAAATATATCTTGCTCCATCAGATGACATCATTTTCCCGGTGTCAAGCATCAACTTCCAATTACCGACCTGGGCTACTTTCTCGGCACGATTTAATCGTTGTTCGCTTTCTTTTCGAATATCATCAATTTGTTTTAGTTCAGTGATATCTTGAAATGATGTGACGAATCGGTTATTTTCAATTGGAGATGTCGATACACTAAAGGTTCTGTTAACTAATGGATTGAATACCTCAGTAATAATAGTTTCTTTCTGGTTCAGGTGATTTATCCAAAAATCTTTTATCGTTTTTACATCCATGCTATATAATCTGGTAGCTACATTGCCAATAATTTCCGCATCTCTGGTTAATCCGGTAATTTTATAAAAGGCATCATTTACTTCAATAATCCGGTAATCTACCATTTCACCGTTATCGTTATAAACGATCTCATTTAATGCAATTCCTTCAGATAATGTTTCGAAAATTACTCTGGTGCGTTGTTCGTTCTCCCGTAATGTATTTTCTGTAATTTGACGCATTTTAATATTTACCAGCATCCTGGCAAATACTGTCAACAATTGTTGTTCATTGTCTGTATAGTTATGCTGTTTTCGTACTGAATCAAAACCAACAAAACCTATGCATTCTTCATTCTTCATTAATGGAACAGTAATCAAGCTTTTAATATTCTGCTGTTCCAATATTTCTCGTCCCCACCCAAATGGCAATGAAGAGACATCTGGAATGCATATAGATTTCCCCGCAATATGCGCAGTTATCCATTCCTGTAATTCTGAAAATGGTACTGCCTGCAATTCATTAATTTGCGGTTCTATGCCATCCGCACACCACTCATAGGTGTTTAGACATATTTCATGCTGATAATCATAGTCAAATATATACGAACGGTCTGCACCTACAAATATCGCTAAATCATGTAGTGACTTTTCAAGTGTAATGTTGAGCTTTTCCAGTGGTAAATTAATATATGCTGTAGAGGTATTGACCAGTAATTGCTGTAAACGATATTGTAATTGCAGTGCTTCCTCTGCTCGCTTACGGTCTGTGATATCATTAACAACAGTAAATCGGTATTTTCTATCCTGCACAAAGATATTTTCAGCTGATATTATCACATGTTTAATATCGCCATTTTTTGCTTTTAGTTCAACTTCAACATTGAGTATATTGCCGTCATGATCAGCATTTTGTAAAAGTATATTTCTTGTTTCCGGAGTCATAATCTTTAAGTCGTAAGCTGTTTTACCTATAACTTCATCCTTATTAAATCCAAATAAGGTGTAGAATGCTTCGTTCACTTCAAGATACTGATGATTAATTAAGTCGGATAAGCCAGAAGCACATGGATTGGTATAGAATATTTTAGAAAACTTCTCTTCTGATAATGTTATTTTCGAGATATCTTTGGTAACTTCAAACATTACCGGTTTTCCATCCCAAAACCCGCGTGAAACCCGTGTCTCAACCGGGATTTGTATACCTGATTTTGTGATTATTGGAATAGGACAAAATTCAGTAGTACCCAGCAACATTTCCGCTACAATTCTTCCCGCTTCCTCGCGGCGTTCAGGCGGGTGGATTATCAGGACAAACTTATTAAAAAGTTCTTCAAATGTGTAACCCAGTCGTTCCGTAACTGTGTTGTTGATATGTATTATATTTCCCTGTTCATCAAGAACAAACAGAAAGTCGTCTATGGTATTGAAAAATGTTTCATAATTTTGCTGTGTCTGCAACAGTAAGTTTTCTGCTTCTTTACGGTCAGAGATATCATGAATAAAAGTATATATTTTTTCTTCTTCTGGTCGATATTGAAGATTTATTTCCGCATCAAAGATAGTTTTGTCTTTGCGGCGATGTTTGGATTCAAAATGAAGAGCGCCTTTTTCTATAACGCTTTTTATGCGGTTGCTTGTTTTATCGGGGGTATCGGTTATTGCTATATCATAAACACGCATTTTTAATAATTCATCTATACTATAACCACTCATTTGGCAGTAAGTGTCATTGACTTCCAGTATATTCCCCCACAAATCAACAATCCAAAAACCTTCCATCGCGGTATATAGTATCGTTCTATTACATTCTTCATTCGCACGTAATGCGTTAGTTACGCGTTTGCGGTCAATAAACATTCCCACCTGGTTGGCAAACAGTTCAACTATTTCCGGGTTTTGCAGGGTATCACCTTTGGCAAAAATCAATGTAAAATCACCGATTCGTTTCTCGTTTTTATCAATTTTTACCAGGGTAATTTCACCTATATTAAATGTGTTTACAATTAATGTTACAATGGGTGTTGGAATAACCGTACCGGTTATTTCGTGCAAGGTTTTAAATCGATTAATAACGTTATCTTTAGTTAATCTATCTCTTACCGGGTCCGGATCCCATTTTTTATTAATAACTTCAAACCCCAGGAAAGAGGATACTTTTTGGATATTCTCGTTTATTCCAGATAATGCAATGGTAGTAAACCCAAAACCGTTTTCATCAAAAATATTAAAACAAGCGTATTGCGCTCCTGATAACTCAAGCACGGTATCAGTCATCTTCTGATAATTAATGCCGTCAGGATTTTCGTCGATTAATTCAGTACTTGCGATTAGTGCTTTGCTTAAGATGGTATCATTACTCTCTCTTTTAATGTTTGCTGTTTTTTTTTGTTTTTCCAACTCAATTTGATATTCACGAAGCAACACCCGCATTTCATCAGCCGACATAGTATCGAAAGACGCAGGCGGTATATCCCCCAATATGTTGTTATCTATATCCCGTTTACCCATAAAATTGTCGCAATAAGTATAATTTTACCCAAGTGCATTGAAATAGTATACCATGGTATTGTGTATTATTGCAAGACAATTTTATTAATTGTAAAAATATCTTGCAATAATGCGATTTTATTCAAAAAATGTATTAGGATTTATAAGATGAAGGCTTTTAAAAATTAGTTTGCATACGAAGCGTAAAAAGGAATAGTCACCGTGTGGAAAGGGACGCAAGTCCGGCTTGATTCTCCAGAATCCATCATTTTTACAACTTTCTTATCAGGATATTGGTGATTCCCAGGGGAGCCAGATTGCGTTTATACTGAGTTAATCGAAGTAACCCAGTTCCAAACGGTGATTGAAATTGATTAGAGTTTATTTCAAAAATATCCGGTAAAGGTAGGGGAGCTGCATAGTATTCTACATATCTTTTCAAGAGATTTATTCGACAATTAAAAATCACCTCGATTAAGATTTTTTCTTTCATTTATAAACCTTT
>JBIJDE010000624.1:0-2765 GCA_044344305.1 Armatimonadota bacterium | reverse complement strand
TATTCATTGAAAAATCCACCACCACCTCCAATCGACCCTGTACAGCAGAGCAATAATTATGGATTTGCTGATACTGTTCATATCTTAGGTGCTGAAGTTATTCTTCCAGCAGACTATAAGAAGCAAACAACCTGGAGATTAACAGGAACTCTACCGAATATTAAGGCCGGTGATTTTCTAACTCGTGGTAATGTTGCCAAGGACATGTTTGATTTTGGTCGTTATGTTGAGTCAGTGATGAAAAATCCTGATGGTTCGATAACTGTTAATACCAGTAAAATTGACCCATCTAAAGCATTACCGAAACGAAAACCTGGTGATCCAAATGCACCGCCAATAGACCCCAATGCTCCAATAATACCGGATCCGCCGATACAACCTGTTGTACCAAACATTAGATTAAAAGAGAATTGCGTTGCGATTTTGCCATCTAATGACAAGGTGAAAATAGCAGGTATCGATGCTAAAGATAAAATATTTACCAGAATAACATTTTCTGCTATTGATACTCAACCTGCGGTTGGTTCTTATTTATATCTGGCATTAAATCCGCCGATTGTAAATGAAGATAAATATTTAAAAGTTGAAGCAACTGAGCAGAAATATGGTGTTACAGTAGTTACAACTTCCAATGCAACACCCTTTGATATAATTAGACCTGCTAAGCCGGGAAGGCAGGGACTTGTTCAATACAAGTCCAATGTTATTTTCACTAAAGTTAACGTCGATTATAAAATGACTGAATTAACAGAAAATAGTATCGCATTTCTTGATCCTGCTCCGGATTGGCAAAAAGATAATATAGTTTTATTAGACCAATCTATGCCTGTCGTAACTCAACCAACAAACCCGATGAATCCAAATGGAATGCAACCACAGCCACAACCGGCTCCTATTATGCAACCACAACCGGGAATGCCTGGTACTGGAACCGGCGGTGCAGGTAGTAATGAACGGAAAATATTGAAAATTTCTCATCCGGTAACTGGAGTTACTGTTTTTGAAACAACTCAAGCTCAGCCAGCAGAATTATACAATGAAATAGCTGGTTATAAATATCCTGTACTGCAACCTAAAGTTGTTCTTGGTTTACCTGGCAACCCGAATGGCCCCGGACCAAACATGAATCCAAATGATACAACACTTGTTCTTTCTCCTGATTTACCTTATAAATTTGTGAGAATAACAAATATTAACGGAATTCCAATGGCTATTTTTGAAAATCCTGCACCTGTTGTAACAGTCGGAAGAAAAATAATTGTTCCTCAGACTCCAAATTCCCCTGAGATTGTAATGACTGTGAATGGAATGCCTACACCTTACGGTAATAATACTGGGATACCTGTTACAATTGAAAATCAAAATACACAAAATAATCCAAATGGTAATCCGCAAACTCAACAACCACCAACTCAACCAGCTAAGCCGGTGATAAAAGCTGGCGTGAAAGTATTGCCAACAGCTACAATACGTGTTTCTTATTATAATGAAACCAATAAATCGATGATTTTAAAAGGTGATGTACCTGATATTCGAATAGGTGACCTGGTAGTATATGAAGGACAAGTTTTGGAAGCAGCATCAAAGAAGACGCTTCAAGGCATTCAGGTTAGAATTACAAAGACACCTCCTGTAGGCGAAGTTTTGAGATATTCATTTGAAAAAGTAAGTAAAGATGAAGTTTATGACCAGCCCCAGGTTCAAGCAAATGCTGACCCGATAGATGACGGCAATATGGGTGGCGGTCCCGGTCCATCTGTAGGACGTCCAAGAACTGTCGGACCAGGTGTAGCATTACCACCAGTAGTCACACCGATGTTGGGATTCTAATTTCTGGAGAGATAAATGAAAGTATCGAGATTATCGAATATTTTAGTGCTGGCAATTTTATTATTGCCAGCATTTTCTACGCCAAAAAACATAATTTTAATGATAGGTGATGGTATGGGTACAGAGGTGGTAACGGCTGCTGGAGCATACAAATATGGTAAAGATTACAAATCTTTTGGTGGAAAATCAATTCTTTCAATGCAGACTCTTACAGGGCACAAATATGTAACAACATACTCTTCCGAAGGCAAAGGTTATGATTTCGGATGGAATGGTGGAGATGTAAAATATGTAATGAAAGATTTTGTAGATTCTGCCGCCGCCGCTTCTGCCATGGCAACTGGAGTTAAAACTTACAATCAGGGAATTGCTGTTGATCCTCGTAAGCGAAATGTAACGACTATTATCGAACTTGCTCAAAAGAGCGGTATGAAAACTGGAGTTGTGACCACTGTACAATTTTGCCATGCCACCCCTGCGGGATTTAGCGCACATAATGAAAACAGAAATAATTATTCACAGTTAGCACATGATATGATTTATAATATTTCTCCAGATGTGATTATAGGTGCTGGTAATCCTGATGTAGTTGGTACTACTCCAAAATATGATTACATTACAAAGTTAGATTGGGAAGAACTGAAAAATGGGAAGACATCGTATCAAATGATTTCTTCTCGCGAAGATTTTGTTAAATATAGTAAAGAAAAATCTGATAAAAAAATCTTTGGAATGTATCTTAATCAACAACAATTACCATATTGCAATGCTGATATGTCAGGTGTAGATAAAAAAGTTCCAACGTTAGTAGAGATGTCTGAATGTGCTATCAATCAGTTAAATAATGATAAAGGTTTCTTTTTAATGATTGAAGGTGGTTCTATAGATAAAGCAAATCACGGTAATAACCTTGATGCTTCAATCGGTGAAACACT
>JBIJDE010000148.1:0-10081 GCA_044344305.1 Armatimonadota bacterium | reverse complement strand
TATTGCTATCAATATAATTATATCGTTATAGACATGCAATGCAGATGAAGGAATTAAGTTAAGATGGGCATTTGTGCTTTATTATTGGCAAAAAATGAAGCTGACCGAATTATTCCCTGCTTGGAAAGTTTGAACTGGGTAGATCAGATAGTGGTAGTGGTTGATACGGCTACCACAGATGAAACTATAGAAATATGCAAACGATACCGTGCTGATGTTGTAGAGCAGTCATGGCTGGGTTTCGCCCCCCAGGTTCGCGTGGGAATGCAACATGTAAAACAAGACTGGGTACTATGGCTGGCGGCAGATGAACGGGTTTCTCCAAAACTTCGCGATGAAGTCACGCAATTATTATCAAGACAACCAATACATGTTGGATACGAAATAAATACCTGCAATCTTTTCTGGGGACGTAAAATGCGCGCTTTTTACCCGGATCGTCATTTACGATTATTCAGAACTGATGCAGGGCATTTCCCTGACAAATCTGTTCATGAAGCCTGGGCACCGTTGGATCCAAATGCGCCATTAAGCCGCATAAATGGCGATTTAATTCACGACAGTTACCGCAGTCTGGGACATTGCGTGGAAAAATGGACTACTTACGCTCAGTTATCTGCAAAAGATTTGGCTAAAAAAGGTCCTACACGTTCAATATGCATTGCAATCGGCGATAGCATGCTGGATTTTATAAAATATTACATTCTAAAAGGCGGTTTTCTCGACGGGGCGGCCGGACTCACTTACAGCCTTGTCCATGCTTATTACATGTATTTGCGACATGCAACCGCTTACGAAATATATAAAAAGAGTATTGATTCTACTGACAAATAAATCTATAATAGCTGACCTGTTGATATGAAAATACTATCGTGATGAAAGAAAAATATGCATAAAAATGGTCGGACAGGCTCAGCGACCGGTCACTGAGACTGTCGAAGTGACCCTAAGCGAAATTACTGCAAATAAAAGGAACATACGTAATGAATAGCAATGAAGAAAAAGGTATATATATCCATCCATTAGCCGACGTAGAAGATGGAGCGGCGCTGGGTGATAATACTAAAATTTGGCGTTTTACCCATGTACGCGCCGGTTCAGTCATAGGTGAGAACTGCTCAGTCGGTAATAATTGCTATATTGATGTTGATGTGACAATAAGCGATAATGTAAGAATTCAAAATGGTGTTTCAGTATATAAAGGCGTTATCCTGGAGGAAGGCGTTTTTGTCGGCCCAAATGTTACATTCACTAACGACTTGTACCCGCGTATCGGCCACCTGAACTGGGACATAGTTCCAACCCGTATCTGTAAAGGTGCATCCATTGGCGCGAATGCCACCATTATCTGCGGCGTCACCATAAATGAATACGCGATGATAGGTGCCGGTACTGTAGTTACCTGCGATGTCGCCCGCCATCGATTAGTCCGTGGCAATCCAGGACGGTCAGTGTCTTATGTGTGCAAGTGCGGCAATAAATTAGAAGCCCACCATAACCCGCCACAAGAATTCACCCTTAACTGCAAAAGGTGCGGCGCGGATATACATATTACGACGTAAGAAATCACGAAAATCACGAAATCTATGAAAAATGATATTGAAGTGTTGCTGATATTTAATAGATAATTTGCTTAAGGTCACTGAGCTTGTCGAAGTGACCTTAAGCAAAAGAATATTATTAATTTTCTGACAAAGATAAAAGAAACAACATGAATAAATATAACCCGGCAGTAGATGAATATATTTCAAAGGTTGCAGCAAAATCACAGGCTGTTATGCAGGAACTTCGCGAAAATATCTTTGATATTTTCCCTGATGTCGAGGAAGTAATCTATTACCACATGCCAACTTTCAAATACAAAGGCAAACCATTTCTGGTCTACGCAGAGTTCAAAAACCATCTCAGTCTGGTAACTATGCGGCACAGCATACCGGCAAAACTGAAAGAGGAACTGGCAGTCTATAAAATCGCCGGAACAACAATCCATTTCTCCGACAAGAAACCGCTAACAAGAGAACTACTCGAAAAGATTATTGCTGCGCGGTTGGAAGAATTATAGGATTGCATTATTTACGGAACTACACAACGAAAGCCAGACATATCATCCCCAAAATGTCTCGTTCCAAGATCATACAAATATGATGAGGGATCATATGTAGTACCACCTGTCCAAGTAAGGTTAAAGGATATATAATAATAATTACCCCCACGGAAACAAACTTCATCTGTTTCCGGTTTCACAGGAAGATGAGGGTTTTCACCACTCATAATTTTTGCATATAATTTTACATCACCAATATATGCATCAGCAGTATCTTCAAAAACATTGCCAGCCATATCCATCACGCCATACGGACTGATATCTTTGGGAAAAGAACCCACAGGTTTGGGTGTTGCTATGATACGAGGATTATGATAAAGATTATAATTACTGTAATAATCGCCATCATTACTTGCTTCACTATCCCATCCATCACCCCAGGGAAACTTTCGTTCATCATCACCACGTGCTGCCTTTTCCCATTGAGCACCAGTTGGCAACGACCCTCCTGCCCATTTCGCGTAAGCATCTTCTTCATCCCAATTGATATTTGTCATAGGATTATCATCATGCCAACCATATGAGGGTTGGTTTTTCTTCCAATCATAATGATATTTATTCTTTATACAATAATTACGAAACTGCTTTACTGTCACTTCATATTTATATATCCAAAAACCATCTAAAGTTACTTTTCGACGTGTTTCAGGAGAACCCATCATAAAAGATCCTGCCGGAACCCAAACCATATCGGCTCCGTCACGCGGATTCTTCTTTGTTACTATTGTAATTGGCGGATGTGTATAAGAATTAATCTTCATTAATGATATTACAATCACACACGTCAACCCGATAATTATTAAAATTAATATCAATATTTTTTTGTTCATAATAGTTCTTATACTCCTGTATAACTAAAAACATCATAACATTTATTGTGGCTCTTGCATAACCTGTTTTTCCTGAATTATAGATTTACATTTATTGTAGGTTTTTACCCACTACCCTAACCCAATTTAATGGGGTTAGGCCGTTAGCAATCAAATCCGATCAAAAAAAGTCAAGATTTCAACAACATACTTTTTGAAGTATTGCAATTTTAAGTAAAGTTGTTGTTAGTTTTATAGTACGGAGTGGTGACATAATGAGTAACCTTATGTGTGAACCTCACCCTTATACACATTTTTAGAATAGATATTAAATTTTACAAATAATCTATTTTTAAAATACAATCCAACCCCTTTAGGGGTGGCATGTTTAATGTCTCAAAATTTCAGTGCCGGTTCTTAATTTAACACCATTAACATGTCACCCCTAAAGGGGTTTTGATTCTTATATTCCGATGCTATTCTATTAAGATATCACCCCTAAAGGGGTTGGATTGTTAATAATTGAAAATAATATAATCAAATCATGCTTTTTATTTAAAACAATTATATGAACCATTGTTAAATAAATGTGTATAAGGGTGAGGGTGTGAACCTGGGGAAGTAACAAATACAAAAGATTAGCCTTGTAAAGGCGACTTTATAAATGCACCTTTACAAGGCGCAATCAAAGACTATATCTCCCCCAGGCTTGCGCCTGGGGTTACTCATTAAAATGCCTTTACAAGGCATAACTGAAAACTGAAAACTGAAAACTTATCCAATTTATTTGGGCTAAGGTACAAGAGTCTAATACGCATTACGATACATCTTTTGCTTCTTTTTGGTAAAATAGGAACATGAGAAAGAGCAATACTAAAGAAATTGATACAAAGAGCAATTTTAACGCGATTGTTAAATGGGTTGTTGCAGCTTTTTTTGCGATTTTGCCGGTATTTTATTTTGGCAAAGATGTCATTAATGCGGGAAATACTCCGGCGCGTATTTTATTTCTATTTTTCTTCAGCGTTTTGATATTTCTATGTGGTCAAAAGATTGCGGCCATGGGACGGTTGCGATTGCCGGGTAAATTAACGGCTCCACTGGTGGTATTGCTATTGGTGATATTTGCCAGTGCAGTATTCAGTCCGTTAAAGATGCAGGTATTTCACACCCAAATATGGTCAGAAGAGATGTTATTGTCGCAATGGATGGCGGGGATATTTATGCTGTTTTGCCTTTATCAGTTACTGGATACTGATGAATTAATTCATACTGCAATTATATCCGTTGCTATCGGTGGCGGGGTGGCTGCTGTTGTTGGATTGTTGGACTTCTTCGTTTTTCAATCTTTCGCGGTAATGTCAGCTATACGCTTGACCGGTACATTTTTCAACCCCATGTATGCGGGTAATTACCTGCTTATTTGTATACCATTCGCAATAGGCGCGGCAATTATCACGAAAAAACAGCTCTATTATTACATCACTGGCTTGTTGGCATTATCAGTAGTATTCACTAACGCCCGCGCTGCCTGGGTTGCACTGTTTATTTACGCAATATATCTGGTGATTTATTTTGCTATGAAAAATCGCCGTATTGCAATAAGTGCGATAATAGCAATGGTGGTGGTAGCCGGTTTGATATTCGCGATACCGCAAACGCGTTACCGCATCACCGCATTAATCCAAGGTGATAACGCAACCCGTGCCCGTTTGGTATACATGCGCACTGCGTGGAACGAGTTCCTCGCCCGACCAATTCTCGGGTGGGGGGTTGATACCGCACAGCAAATATCTCCGCAATTCCGACCATTAAGCAACTCATCCGAGTCAAACAATGGCAACCGTCGCATACCGTTGGATGAGGATCATTCCGAGTCATATCCACATAATATTATCCTGCTCATTCTCGCTGAATTAGGGATCATAGGACTGATAATCATATCGTGGCTGAAGCTATCAATTATCAATACAGTACGAAAAAGTGGTGGAATGCAGGACATGGTTATTTTTACCGGCGTCGGCGCTCTAATCACCTGGGGCATCGCGAATCTTTTCAGTTACGACAATGCAGCGATAACATGTCTGCCATGGCTGGCAATCACCTTGATAGCGTTGCGAACTAAAGATATGAAATTCGTTCGACTGCCACATTCGACATCTCGTTTACTATACGTAATTTCAATAATTATCGTTATTATTACCCTTGTCGCAGTAGATAGCAATAATAAACTAAACCGTGCAATGACGGAAAGCAGCCAGATAAACTCTATTGCCAGTACCAATAGCACCCGTAGTTTTCTTATGGCTGGCGATACTATTTCATTATTGCAAAGTATTCCACTGCCGGATAACGTGGTATATACTCATATCGTTGGATTGTTGAATATGCGTTATGACTTTGCGCCTGACGATGGCAGCAAAGAATCAGCACGGGTGGCTTTGTTGTTGGCAGTAGATGAAGGATTAAAAATTTATTACCGCGACTGGCAACTGTTGCGAAATGGAATAATTCTGAATTTCCGGTTTAACAGTCCGGATAAATCAATAATTTATATTAAGGCACTGAAAGATTTTGAACCAAACAGTGGCCAAGTACGGGTGCTGGAGGCGGAAGCATTTATGTTAATGAATAGCTTCGGTGTTGCGGAAAAACCTGTTCAGGAAGCCTTGCGAATCGCGCCTAATTCCCCCGGTCCATATATTGAGGCAGGAAAACTATATTATGGTTTGTTTAGAACCGGTGATGTGCGCGGACAAAAATTACTGAAAATGTCTGAAGATGCGTACCGTCGCGGTGCAAATATTGATATGTCAGCATTTAAAATAAGCAATATAATTGATTTCTGTTCGGTACTGGTTATCAATAAAAAATATGATGATGTGGCGAAATACGGTAAATATTTACGGGGAAATGAACAGGCGACGATGGCATTGCGTGGGGAAATAACCAGAATATTGGCATTAACCGGTAAAAATGATGCAAGTGAATATATCTTTAAAAAGTTGGATGAATAATTATGGCGGAAAACCGCAAGGTAATAATAATCGGAGCCGGTGCATCCGGCATGATGGCAGCATATTTCGCTGCCAAACGTGGATTAATGGTGAATGTTTTTGATAAAAACGCACTTACCGGCAGAAAACTGCGCATTTGCGGTAAGGGACGTTGCAATATAACCAATGATACCGATGTACAGGGAGTGCTGAAAAATACCCCCGGCAACCCAAAATTTCTACGACCTGCGTTGTACCATTTCACTCCCCAACAGGTAATGGAGTTTTTCACATCAATCGGGGTCGAGGTGAAGGTTGAACAGGGCAAGCGAGTCTTTCCGGTATCGGATGACGCCGACGATGTGGCGGATGCGCTGGAGCGGTGCTGCCGACAGTTGGGGGTGAAATTCACCATGAATATGCCGGTGGATTCTATCACCACGTTCGAAAACAAGGTGACGGGAATAATCGCCCGCGGCAAAGAATATCCCGCCGATGCGGTGATATTGGCGACCGGTGGCATGTCGTACCCTGGTACTGGCTCAACCGGCGACGGCTACCGCATGGCAAAGTCATTTGGCCACACCATGGTAACCCCGCGACCCTCACTGGTGGGAATAGACACTGTCGAGGATTGGCCGTACCCATTAACCGGACTGGCATTGAAAAATGTCGCAATAACAGTAGCAGGCACCGAGAAAAAGAAGATTTACCGCGAAGTCGGGGAGATGCTGCTGACCCATACCGGCGTATCCGGCCCGCTGATAATAACCGCCAGCCGTTACCTGTTGGACCACCCCGACGCGCATATCGAGATAGATTTGAAGCCGGGACTGACCGAGGACGAGTTGGATGTACGGGTGCTGAAAGATTTCGAAAAATACAATCGCCGCGCCTACATGAACGCACTCGACGACCTGCTGCCAAAATCAATGATACCGGCAATCGTAAACCTGTCAGAAATCCCCGGCGACGCCCTGGTTAATACCATCACCCGCGAACAACGGCGGCGACTTGTAAAATTGCTAAAATGCCTGCCGTTGCACGTAAAGAAAAGCCGCGGTTTCCACGAAGCGATAATCACCGCCGGCGGCGTAAACACCCGCGAAGTAGACGCCGGCAACATGCAGTCGCGCCTGATAACCGGCCTGTACCTGACCGGCGAAATATTAGACGTAGACGCCTTCACCGGCGGCTACAACCTGCAAATAGCCTGGGCAACCGGCAAGTTGGCGGGCGAGAAAGTGCTATTGGAAGTTGAGGATTGAGAATTGTAGAGAACTTATCGGTTGGATGGGATAGATGTGACTGATTTTTAATTAATATTTGCTTTTTATTATCTCCCTCATAGTCATCAAGCCGGTGTCACACCACGTTTTACATTTAACCATACCGGGTAATACATAAAAAAGGAGATTTTTAAAATGCGAACAATTTTGCTTACATTTGCCCTGGCGATTGGTATGTTGCTGGGTTCAACCGCGGTTATGGCTCATCCCCCAAGCGATATTAAGATTGCTTTAGACACAAAAACCCATGTCCTGAATGTTACCGCGCCACATCAGGTAAAAGATGCGAAGGTTCATATTATCAATGAACTCGATATATTTATTAACGATGTGCAGGTTATCACTCAAAAATTCACCAGTCAGACCGACCTGAATAAACAGGTCGCCAGCTATACACTGATAGACGCGAAGGTTGGCGATGTTATTAAAGTAACCGGTACATGTAATAAATACGGCAGCAAAACGGTAACGTATACTGTTAAGTGAATTACCGCGAGAAACAGTAGATAATAAAATTAAAATCAATGGGCAGGATGGGCAAGATATATTTTGTCTGTTCTGCCTGTTACATTGTCAGTTTTCTGAAATCGATTGCAATCGTAAGAAGTCGTTTGCAATCGAATAGGTTTTGAATTTTAAAATCGTCACCGAGACGGTGACGCCACGTTTTCTCTCTTCTCTTATTCACTCACTCGACAATTCAACATTATTCAACCTTACCCGTTCGCAATGTTTCAGTATTATCGCGTCTGTACCGGTGGTTTTTACCTGTATATTGTTGAACTGGATGTCGCGGATGGTTGTTTCGGGGCTGCCTTTTATGGTAATTGGCGCACCACTGGTAATTACCATGTCAGAAAAGCTGATATCTGATAGGCGCGGGAGTTTCAGTCCATCATCTACAACAATGCCAATAGGGATGTTGCCGCATTCGATAATGATATTTGAGAATGAGAAGTTATATAAATCCAGTGCTTCTGCCACCCCTGGAATCATGTAGCGTTGTGGATTTTCAAAGAATATTCCGTTTAATTCACTGTGAATGACGATATTGCTGAATGTGCAATTACGGATAATGCCATCACCGGGGATGCCGATGCGGATACCCTGGCACCAGCTATCAAGGGTGCAATTTGTTATAGTGATATTCTCGCAGATACCCGGTTCCTCGCAAAGGTTTTGCAGATTGCGGATAATCAGGCAATCGTCGGCAGTTTTAAAAATGCAGTCCGACACGGTAACTTCACGGCAGGCGTCCAAGTCGATGCCATCGTTATTTATCATTCTCTGATCGCCGGCAACTTTGATCTGACTGATATTCACCCGTTCGCATTTAATTAGCCAGAATGTCCAGCATGGCGAATCGATGAATGAAGCTTGCTTTATGATGATGTTACGGCAATTGTAAAACATCACCATTCGCGGACGTGCGGTGGGTGGTTTCTGAAAAAAGCGCCATTTTGTAACAGTAGTATCGTAAAATGCCAGACCGGAGCCGTTAATTTCACCCGCGCCGGTGATGGAAAAATTTTCCGCATTTATAGCTTGAATCAGGCTTTTGGTGTTTTTCTCCGGCACATATTCTGTATTGAAACCATCAACGACAAAATCCTGATAATCAGCCAGGTCGGTTGAACCGATAATTTTGCAACCAGGCATCAGGTGAAAATCAACATTGCTTTTCAACACCAATGTGCCGGTCATGTAACTCCCCGGCGGGCAAAGCACCTTACCGCCACCGCCAGCATTACAGGCATCAATTGCATTTTGAATGGCCGTGGTATTATTGGTAGTACCATCAGGAACAGCACCGAATTCAAGGATATCAAAACAGTATTTCATGATATATTCCTTTATATTTTATCGTCACCGAGACGGTGACGCCACATTTTCTCTCTTCTCCATTCTCTCTTCTCTCTTCATTTGCTTTTAACTTTTCTCTTCAATGTACTGATCTTTCGATAAACTTCTATAACGTTGCTGTTGACGCGGATTAGACGCATTACTTCTTCTATATGGTGGCATCCGGTGGTGTCTATCTGAATGGTTAATGTCGCTATGGATTGACGGGAATTAGATGTGGTGCGGGCTGTTCTGATATTCACTTTCAATCCGGCAAGTATACTGGTAATTTGCGCAATCAAACCAATAACGTCGCGGGCGGCAATGATTATTTCTGCCTGGAATATTCCTTGTCCGCTGTCTTCCCAATCAAGCACTGTCAATCGTGGTGCTTCCTCCGGGTCTTCGCTGTACCCGATGGCATTTGGACAATCAATACGATGGATTGTAATTCCTCGGCCGCGGGTGACATAGCCAACGATGGCATCACCGGGAATAGGCTGGCAGCAGCGGGATAATCGGAATAGAATGCCGTCAATACCGGTGCTGGGTACATGTACCGGCAGAGTATCTTGAACTGGTATCTCGCCTTCGGTAAGGATAATTTCACCGTTGGTCCGGCGATGGGTAACATCGCGCAGTCGATTGATAACGCCTTCGGCGGTTAACTCGCCATACCCCACCCGTACATATAATTCGTCAATATCATGAATGGTAATTTTATCTATCAGACTGTTAAGCTTTTCCGGTTTCAGTATCTCTTCGGTCTTTAATCCCTGGCGGCGGCAGGCGGCTTCCAATGCCATACGACCGCGTTGGATATGCTCTTCGCGATGTTCTTTGCGCAGGAATTGTTTAATCTTGCTGCGGGCGCGACTGGTGACAGCGAACTCCAGCCAGTCCTGGTTTGGTATCTGGTTTGAACGGGTGATAATTTCCACCACGTCGCCATTTTTAAATTTATAGTCAAGGGTAACCATCTTGCCATTAACCCTTGCCCCGCTGCAGCGCATACCCAAGTTTGTATGAATTCGATAGGCA
>JBIJDE010000006.1:0-32709 GCA_044344305.1 Armatimonadota bacterium | reverse complement strand
CAGATATAATTATTAGAACTTTACAAATTATATTAACATGGATGGGCAGGATAGGCAGGATAAAAAAAATATCTTTACTATCCCGCAAACCGATATTATAACAATAACTGACTTTACAACGAAACGGGTTTTCCTGATTTAATTGATTCTATTTCACCATAAACCAGTTTCAATGTCTGGCAAGCGGATGCCGGCGGGCATATCTCTGATTTTTTACCGTCTGTTATACACTGAATGAAATGCACTAATTCAAGGTAATAACCGTTTTCACAATCATGTTCTACCTGTACTGGTTTCTCATTCTTTTCATACAGCATCAATTTTCCGGTATCATCCAGGCACAGGGTGGCAGTTTCCATATTTATGGTGAAGGTCATGGAGAAAGGGAATCCCTGCTGATATCCCCAACCGCCTTCGGCTACTATCAACGCGTCATCGTCATAATGGAATGTGCTGATAACATCGCAATTCAACCCGCTGGTGGTACCGGCACTGCTTACTGATTTCGGCATGCCGAATAAATGAAGTATAAAATCTGAATCGTGAATGTGCATGTCTAACACACACCCACCGCTTCTTGCCTGATCCATCAGCCAATTGTCCCAACTCCATAATGGCGAGGCAGACCGACGGACAAAATAAGCCGCTTTTACTTCGCCATATTTCTTACTTTTCACTATTTCACCAGAAACGACATATTGTGGCCAGAATCTTATGCATTGAGCGATAAATAACTGCTTTCCGGTAGCTTTTGCACATTCCAGCATCTTTTCAGCTTCTTGCGGTGTCAATGCCATAGGCTTCTCGCAAATGACATCTTTGCCCGCCTTCATTGCCCGTATGGCATATTCAGCATGCAAAAAAGTTGGCAAAGTTATATCTACCGCGTCAACATCAGGGTCATTAAACATCAATTCTGCATCAGGATATATCTTCAATGCGGATAAGTCTTCATCTTTAACTTCCCCGCCAATATTAATCTGCACACTGGACCAGTCACCAGTACATTTTTTAGGGTCAGTATCGCAAATTGCGACTATTTTAGCACCCGCAACGCGAGCATATGTATTGTAGTGGTTGATACCCATGCCGCCCATGCCAATGATACCGATACGAATTGTCATAATAAATCCCCTTCTGATTAGTGTTACAGAATTATACCAATAGTTTATCTATCGGGTATACATAAATTGAAATCTAAAAATTAATTTATCTTTTAAACCGGTATACAACTTAGAAATAAGAAATAACTATAAAAATATTGATTTTTCTTATATTTTTGGGGTTGATATTTTTGATATCCGGGGTATAATATAAAAACAGATGTCGGAAAATAAACAATAGGGATTAAAATATGGAAGATTTTCAATCAAAACGAATAAACATTCTGGTGATTGAAGATGACCCTGATGACGAAAAACGGATTCGGGATGCATTACAGTTAAACCTATACACAAGTAACAAGCTAATAGCTGTTGACAGCTTAGAGCATGCTACTGAGGCTGTTCGTGGTATTAATATTGATGTTATTCTGCTTGATTTATCATTACCTGATTGCCATGGATTGGATGTAATCACAGAAATCAAGAAAGTTATTAAAAACGCTCCCATTGTCGTTCTTACAGAATACGGTGATCTGGAAAGCGCGTTGCATGCTCTCCAATTAGGCGCGCAAGATTATTTAGTAAAAGGTCAATATGCGTATGACATGCTTACACGTTCTATACAATATGCGCGTGAACGGCATCGTCTGTTAAGCGACCTTGAAGAAATCCGCAATAAATTAGCAGATAAAGTAGAAGAACGCACTCGAAAATTAGAATTGGCAAATAAAGAATTGGAATCATTCAACTATTCAGTTTCCCACGACTTACGTTCTCCCTTACGGGTAATTTCATACATGAGTGGAGAACTAAAAGCAGAATTTGCTGATAAAATGGATCCTTCCGCAATTGAATTAGTTGAAAGAATTTGTGTGGCATCAGATAAAATGGCGCATTTAATCGAAGATTTATTGCAATTATCTCGTTTGACTCAACGAGTTATTAAATCAGAAAATGTAGATATCACCCGTATCGCTGTCGAGTTTATATCTGAATTATCATCTTCTGATACTCAACGCGAAGTTGCTACCGCCATAGAACCAGATTTATCTGCCTGCGGTGATAATAACCTGTTGCGAATAGTTATCGAAAATCTTTTGCGAAACGCCTGGAAGTTCACCAAGAAAACGCCTCAACCATCAATAACTATCGGGAAAATTAACTATAATAATACACACATTTATTATGTAAAAGATAATGGTGTCGGTTTTGATATGAAGTACGCTGACAAACTATTTGCACCATTTCAACGACTTCATTCTGATACCGATTTCCCTGGTACTGGCATAGGTCTTGCAACCGTGCAACGTATCATTTACCGGCACGATGGTCAAATATGGGCTGATAGTGCCCCAGGAAAGGGAGCAACGTTCTATTTCACTATTCAAGCAGCTAAACCAGCGGATTTTACAGTATAAAAGGAGGTAAACATGGCAATTTCATTACGTCTGTTACTCATTGAAGACTCACCAGATGATGAGTTGATGGTACGCAGATTATTAGCAAAATCTGGATTTAATGTAATTATGGAGCGTGTACAAACAGCAGAAACTTTAGTTGATGCTATGACGCAAAGATGGGATTTCATTATTGCAGATTATCGAATGCCAAGTTTTACCGGTATTGAAGCACTTAAAATAGTCCGACAAAAAGACGTAGATGTTCCTTTTATATTAATAAGTGGTGAAATAGGTGAGGAATTAGCTGTACAAGCAATGCGCGATGGAGCGCAGGACTACCTGATGAAACAGAACCTTACCAGATTAGGACCAGCGGTAGAACGCGAACTTCGCGAAGCATGCCACCGGCGAGAAAAACGACAATTCGAACAATCGTTACGTGAAAGCGAAGCGAGATACAGATTACTGGTTGAACATGTTCCAGCTATTGTTTTTATAGTATCATTACAGGAAGGTTATCGGGTAACTTTCCTGAACAAACAGGTTAATAATATCTTAGGGTATCAGCCAGACAGCATTATCAGTATGGGAACACGCTGGCTTGAAATCATTCACCCGGAAGACCGCACTAATTTACTAAGAGAATTACGTCGATGTGCAGAAAGAAACGGTACACTTCGTTCAGATATCAGATTCTTTGATACTATGGGGAACGTAGTATGGTTTCACATTGAGGCATACGTAGTGCCTGGCACACCTACTAAACCGTCAGCACTGCAAGGCGTAATGTTGGACATTACAGAAACAAAACAAGCAGAAGATGCCCTGCGTGATGAGATGCTTTTCGCTCAACAGTTAATTGATGCTGTTACAAATATTGTCAGCGCGCGCGAACAACGCATTCTTGGCACTCAGGGCATCGGCATACATTCTGATTAAATTAATTAACATCGATGGGCAGGATATGAAGGATATTACCCATCCTGCCCATCGATGTTAATTTCAGATTCGATATTAGCCAGCCCTATCTTGTAACGGTAACCTTGCTCAATCCCCGTGGTTCATCAGGATTATTTCCGCGTAAAATCGCCAAGCTCCTCGCGAAGAATTGTCCAGCAGTGATAAATGGGAAAGGTGTCATCCACTCTGGCAGATTCATATCAACACATACTGGGATTGCCACATCAGCATCATTCAATGCGCTCCGGCTATTGCTTATTACAACCGCTTCACCACCGCGTTTTTTTGATGTGTGGACAACCTCCATTACAGATTCCAATGTAGGGCCTTCAGCAGCATGTGCTATCACCGGGTATCCACGATCAATAATAGCTATTGGACCATGAACAAAGTCCGGGGTTGCAAATGGCTGTGCTCGCACATAAGTAGTTTCGCGCAACTTTAACGCCAATTCATTCGCAGTTGATAAATTGTATCCACGCCCCAACACTACACATTCTTCCAAATATCTGAATCGTATTGCGTTATCCTGAATTGTCTGTTTATTTGTTATAACACTGTTAATTGCATCTGGTACTAACTTCAACGCTTCCCGTAAATCATTACTGTCAGCAATTTCCGCCACTAACATCGCCAGTACAGCGAGTGACGCGGTATATGTCTTGGTTGCGGCTACCGCACGTTCTTTTTCCGCACCCAACAAAATAGTATCATCAGCTACTTCATCGAGTATTGACCCGGCACAATTGGTGATGGCAATAGTCTGCGCACCGCCACGTTTTGCACCGGCTAACACCTCTACCACATCCTCTGCCGCACCGCTTTGCGATATGCCTATTACCAGGCAATTTTTCATATTCAGATTTGCGTGATACGTTGAAAATACTGAAGGAGCGGACAAACCGGTTGGCAATCCTGCTACAGTTTCAAACAAATACTTCGCATATAATGCCGCATGGTCGCTGGTTCCACGCGCGGCAAAAAATACTGCATACGGCGAAACAGCGCGAAACTTTGCCGCTATCTCCGCTATCATCCCCTGCTTCTCTGCCAATAACCGTTCAATAACAGCAGGCTGCTCTTCTATTTCACTATTCATCAAAACGCCATAATTATTATGCATAAATACCCCCGTTGCTAAACAAGTATAGCATTTCATCATACAACTGTTCAATGAATACGATTGTGTGAAAATGGCAGACCAGACGTTCAAACATTTCAATATTAGCATCTCGAAGCAAAAAAGTGTAAAATATTTCAAAGGCGGTTAGTAGAAAATGACTCAAGAAACAAATAATCAAACTCCTATAACTATGAAAAACTCTATCGGCGAATGGCTAATAGCAATTGTAATAAATTATCTGGTTTTCCAGATTTTTTGGAGTTACAATGCATTAGGCCGTGATAGTGATTATTCAATTTCTTCCGCTAACGTGGCATTAGCTCTTGCGGCATTATTTATTTTTGCATTATCACTGCTATTCGGACCATTTTATCGCATGGGATGGTGCAAAAAATGGGGTATTCGATTGCGGAGGCCTGTTGCATTGATAGGGATATTTTCTGCATTTGCCCATTCATACTACGTTATAAAATCATACATCTCTATGGAATCAATGCCTGTAGACGAAGAAAAAACCTGCGCAATCCTTGGAATAGCAGCATGTATCATATTGATAATTATGCTTGTGACCAGTTATCCCTTTGCCTTGCGATTATTAAATGCCGCCAGATGGCGCAGCCTGCAATTAACCACCAGTATATTGCTGATTATAATTTCTATCGCCCATTATCTGGTATTGGGATATCATCAAATATGGCTGTTATGGCTGGAAACCCATAGCCAACCAGTACCACCAGCAACATTTATTGTAACAATATTTTGCGCCATAGTATTAGTGGTGCGAATTATTGACGCGATTAGAAATGGGATAAAGAAACGGTCACTTAATAGAAACCGGGTGACCGATATTTAATTCCTGCGGTGCATAAGCATTTCCCCACCCAGTAACGTTGAAATCGGTCGTTGTCAGTAAATTATCAATCCATGGGTAACGTTGTATTTTGCCATCTTTATCTGCAAGGTAAAATGCAGTATTAAAACTTATATCACCTGTTAAGTCTAACCGTTCTTCGGTGAATGTTTTCATATCACCACTGCCACGCTTAAATGTTTGCTTTGTCTTATATGATAAATCTGGTAAGACGGTTAATGGGATTTCGACTTCTACCCGCCAACCATACCCATGCCATCGGGGAATAATAGCTGATTTCACATCTTTCATAATTGTCCACCCTGCATTTGCGTCACCATTTCGATATGCCAATGCCACTGGTAATCCCTTATTATTTAATGTTATGTATATTCTCGTATAATTCAAATTTTGTTGTCCTTTAACCAGGGCAGACCCAGCTATTATTTCTATTCCTTCTGACTTACCGAATAACTCATTTACACTGGTGGACTTGCCTGCATGTAATAAATTATCCGAATTAACATCTGCTAATACATACAGTGCGCCGGCGTCACGACGTAACCGCACATCACCAATAACTTTTTTACCAGAATATATCGGTATCCCTGCAGATTTTGGCAGCCATTCCCAATCATAACCATCAATGCCATATCCACGTCCTACATTGCCCCACCATGTCTCATAAGGAATAGTCGTTTGTCCAGTAGTTATTACTTCACGCGGTCGCGAACTATCCAGTATCACCACACCATCCTGTCGGTTGATTTCTCCTGGACCGGTAACTTCAAATATGAAATCATCTCCACTTCTAACGCCAAACAGCAATCGTTTCTGTGTTTTCGGGTCTTTAACAAATAATCCTGTAAAACTTTCAATATATACAGCAGTTGGTCCTACTTTTGGCTGTTTTCCATTCTCATCAACAATAACGTTGCCAAGAGTCATGCCATCAGTGGTGTAAGCTATATATTGAGCAGGTTCAACCATATGCGTAATTACGATATCATCAACAATACCAGCTATTCCAGAAACAGTTGTCAAATCCCCTTCACGTTTTGGCTGAGCATCATGCTGGCCGATAATCCACTTTATCTCGCCATTTTGCACCTTGATAATCTGATTTTCACAGGCACGATCCCAAAAACTCAAATGACGGTTTGTGCCATAATTGGCAGCAAAATAAACTGCGCCATCTTTATCAGGCATGGAATTAAACACATGTCCATCTTCAATAACCGGCTGACCGGGACGCAGATATGGGGTATATACACCATCTGAATAATATGGCACACCACGTTCATCAAAACGTGACGGCGATAATGTACCAGACCAGCCATATAACACCATTTCCTTAGTAAGCCAGGCAAAACGGGTAACTGGTGGCGCATCATACATTTCAGTTGCCTGTGCCAATCCATCACCATTACTGTCTGACCATGACTTACTTTTTTTACTATCGTTGGATACAAAACATGCCGGTATCCAGCTTTCCTTATCCTTACGCCATATTGCCGCACCACTCGCCAGTGTAGCGCGATTACTTTTCGCGATACGCCACAAATAACATGTGCCATTTTTAGCAGTGAATACAACGACATGACCATAGCCAGGCTGCATTGCACCTGTCATCAAATCTTGCTCTGCGCCATCAACAGATGGTTGTGTCATGTGAAATACCGAGTCGATTTTCCAGGCATTCATCGGCAATTCCGGATTTAATGCATAAGCGGCAAAGTCAATTTTTGTCTTTGCATAATCAGGCGTATTTTGTGATGCCTGATAATATACAGTTGATAAATCATCAAGATCCGGCCCGCAAACGTTATAGGCGACCGGACCATAGAAATCTTTCAACCATTTCCCCTCTGTTGTTAATTTGGCTACACGGCGCAAGGTAGATACTTCAACTGCCCATATCTGATCATCAGCACTTATGGCTAATCCAACAATATTTCTAAACTCAAGCGGGTCGTATTTCGCTGCCGTTGCAGGTCTTCCACCCGCTTTGCCATAAACAGCCAATAATTTCCCATCCATAGAGAACTTCTTTATTTGTTGACTTTCACCCAAATCAGACACCAATGTCTGTCCCTGTTTATCACGAACCACAGCGCGCGGTGCATTTAAATCATTAATAAAAGCAACAATTTTCCCATCAGCAATATTTATTTTGACAATCGATTTCTCTGAACATACCAATAAATTTTGTTCATCCAACGCGCATAATCCGAGTGGTTTATTTACTGGAATATTCTCAATAATTTTGCCGGTTAATAAATCAACAACACCCAGCCTGTCTTCTGCTGTCACGCTGAAAAATGCTTTATTACCAGTTATCGCCATTCCACCAACCTGCAATAATTTAGGGTCGCCAAGTGATATTCTCGCTGTTTTACCAACGATTGGCACATCTTTTCCGGTATCCGGGTCCATCCGCACTATAGCGATATCTGTCTTAACCGCATTTAAAATGTAGCAATATTTACCGTCAGATGCCACGGCGCGACCAGAACCGAACCCGCCCATTGAACGTTTCCAAATGGTGCGGCCTTCAGAATCAACCTTGCGCATCGCTGGATGCCCTTCTTCGGTACCACCAAGAATATATATACCGGTAGCGTCGGCTCCTATCACGGATGCCCCGCCATGTTGGCCACCCATAGAGCCTTTACCATCGTCAGTACGATATGGTGGACTGGCTGAATTGCCAACGCTGCCGACGAACTTTGTACCCATGCCATCAAAATAGATCAATTTCCATTTATATTGTCCCGGTGGCAATACTTCATCATAACGGTCGCGGCCATTCCATATTATTGTATGCTTCCCTGCATCCATTTTATCAGCACGCAACAACTCGCGAAGAATCCAGCCTTTTTCATCTGTAACTACCAAACTTACTTTTGCAGCCTTCGGTATGTTGAATATTATTGGTATTCCGTCTGTTTTCTTTTCTTGTTGTGTTACCAAACTCTGCCCAGGGTCTGTATCATACAGCTTTGCGCTTCCCCATGATTCCGGGTGTAATGCAGCTTCTGTAGGTAAATCCTCTACCGTAAAAGCGTCACCGCCAGCAGTGTGCCACCAGGCAGACGCAATATTTGTCATACCCGCCGGATCGCCAAATATCACCTGTACATCTAAAGGAATTGTTGATAATGCAACAGGAGTAAAACCTAAAGATGCCCACGGCAAGACAGCTTCTACCACATATCCGCCTTTAGTAACTTTTAATGCAGCATTCGCACCATCCAATGGGCCAACATAATCCATTTTCGTTGATTTAACTGGAGATGCAAAGGTATATGGACTTTTTACAGTTGATTGCGGACGGTATACCATAATTACCGGTTTGCCATCTATCTGAGCAAAAATAATCCTTTGGTTGCTTCCTTTACCATCCACAGTTCCTAAACACAGCGAAACAGCATCACCTTTTATCAACTCTTCCTGAATTGTTGATGAATTTCTCAAAGGACTTACGTCAACAACATTGACCAGAAAATATAAATTCTTCGTATCATACGCCATTTTAAAAGTTGCTACCAGCTTTTTATCTGCAAATAATACATCCTGAGTAGCGGTAATACCACCCCAATCCTTTACATTCCCATCAATTACAATCGGTATCTCTGTCCTGACTATAGCAGCCGATAAGTCAGCAGCAGATGATAAACGAGACAACAACAAACATGCTGCAAGTACAAAAAACATAGACTTTTTATATAAAGACATATTTTCTCCTATAATAAATAATCACACAACCAGTTCATATAAACATTAGACGCAATTATAGGTAATTAAGTTATAAAAGATCTGATTTATTATTAACGTCATAAAAAAATTGAGCATAATTTGAATATTTTTAATTTAATATAGACCACTAATAAAGAGAAGAAACATACAGTTTTACAATACCAGTTTATCAAATCTATAATTCATAATTCACTAATCTTCTTTCCCGTCCCTTCCTCGCAAAATGCTACTATGTTTTCCGGCGGGGTGCCGGCTTGGATGGCGTGGCTTGGGGCGCAGATGTAACCACCTTTTGAACCGAGAATGCTTTTTAATCGGCGAACTTCTAACTTTATTTCATCTGGCGTTTTATATGGCAATATCTGTTGGACACTTACTGCGCCGTGAAATGCGATCTGGTCGCCAAACGCGGCTATCAGCTTTTCCGGTTCCATATCGGCACATTCAATCTGTACAGCTTCGTGACAGGTTATTCCTGCTTCTATTACATCTGGTAATACATCGTATACCGACCCATCGCTATGATAAACTATATGCGGACAATACTCCTTTATTGCGTCAAACATCCGTTTATGATGCGGCATTACTATTTCGCGATACATATCGCGAGAGAACAGCAGGCCGTTTTGCCCGCCAAGGTCATCAGCACAGAACACGTAATCAATCTCACCTTTACCGGCTTTCAACATTTCAACTGTAGCAGTTACATAAAAATCGGTAATCTTCGTTAACGCGGCATTTACCATTTCCGGTTCAATCGCCATCAATACTAACGAATATTCCAACCCGGTTAACCATTGAAATGTCTCCAGGATATTCCCACCACGGATTCCCCATGCGCATTTATGCCCGGGGTCGCGTTGTATGAATTTATGCATATAGAGATGGTCATAATTATTCGGGTTTGGCCAATCATAAGTCAATATATCATCCAAAGTTTCTGCCGTTGCTAATGGTTGAAAATCAAACTCTTCGTAACTGCCAGATCCATAAGATGAAGTTTTATATGTATATCCCCAAAAATCTTTATTATCGACTGCCGCAATATAATCTGGACAACAGACAAACATATCTGCTGTTCGAAGATATAATTCTTCTGTATCAAGATTATATGGTTTTAAATACTCATCCAGTGCGAACCGTGCTGGCGGTTGCAGGCCAAACCCCCAGGAAAAAGGGGTTCTATCATTATTTTGACGGTTTAATGCCGCCAGCACTAATTCGCGTGATTTCATATTATTTCATCCCAAAGTATTGTTCTTTTAAATCAAGATAATAAATGTAATCTTCTGGTGTTACATTTGGCGGACATCTATGGTCGCAGAACGGAATATATCCACCACGTTCGACTAATGGTACCAGGGAGTCCATGTATTTCTTAATAGCCGCTTTCCCCTTCCCCATCTCAATCTTGTCAAAGCCACCCATTATGCGCAATTCCAGACCAAATTCCCTGAATAGCTCCGCAGGATGGGCACAGCCATTGACTTCAAATGGGAACAGGCAATTGATTCCGCCATCCATTAACCCCGGCATAATCGGCCTTACATCGCCGTCACAGTCGGTATACCATATATCAATATTTGCTTTCTTCAGTTTCGCACCAATTCGCTTGTACCTTGGTACTACAATAGAGTTAAAGAAATCGACGCTTACAATAGGACCCATATTATAACAAATATCTTCCCAGCCAGAACCATAATCAAAATCAAAATGCGGCAACACTTGGTCAAGAAAATCTTCTACCATTACGCAGCATGTTTCCACCATGTCTTCTACCATTTCAGGGTAGTCATAGGTCGCGTATGCAAGACCTTCAAATGTAAGCATATCGCGGACTTTGCCAATCATTGACCCGGTATTTACACCCAATGGGTAATCACGGTCGACAGGATGCCATTTTTTCAATTCATCAATATTAACTTTACGTGCCGGGTCATCGCGACGAAAACGTTCTTCTTTTATCTTTTTCCAATCATCCGGGGTTTCAATTGATGATTTTAAATAATGCGGAATAGTAGAATGGCCATCTTTAGGAACTTCTGCCAATAATCCTTCACCATTCATAATTATCTGTGTAGTAGCGGTTTCTTCAATTACTTTATGCTCAAATGGCGGGTTAATCCAGGTATTACCCCATATTCCTGCAATTTTATCAAAATTAAAAAACTGGTTGGCTTCGCCTTCATTGGTAATTCCATTATTTACAAAAATATCCCATTCATTGTAATTTTCTTCCCAGTAACCGAATTCCATATTGAAACATCGGTCAACGGGTTTATAATGCATCTGATTAACAAACCGTTCACGGTCTGTCATAGTTCCTTTCCATTTTTCTCGACATGGAATAATCTTCTTGCTCATATTAATACCACCTTTTGACAAAATCCCCCTGGCTATTCGCCAGAGGGAATTAAATTTATTTCGTTGCAAAAATCTCACGACTTATTTCACGGCCTCTATCGATAAAGTATCGCATGGTCTGGTAATCAACTTCCGGTGGCTCTGAGTGATCAGAATGCAGGATATATCCACCACCATTATTCAATACATGCTTCATTTTCTCAAACTCCGCATCAATTTCAGATATGTTGTTATTAATCAAGGCGCGAACGTCTAACCCACCGTAAAATGCAATTTTATCGCCATAAGCATCAAACAGTTTTGGTAAATCCATACCTGCTTTTACTTCCATTGCCTGCAGACAATCCATACCTGCTTCAATTAATCCCGGCAACAGTGGTTCTACAAAACCGCAGCTATGAACTATCACCTTGCAGCCTAATGAATGGGCGTAATCAAACAGCTTTTTATGCCCTGGCTGCATAATTTCTCCATACATAGCCGGCGACATGAAGGGACGGAACTTGAAACCCATGTCTTCGTAAAAGAACATTCCATCTGGTTTTCCTTCTTCAGCAAATAAAACTTCCAGATGTTTAATGGTCAAATCGGCGAAGGTCATCACCATGTCCAGAACCCACTCTGGATCTTCTGCCATACCCATTAACATATATTCATGACCGCAAACCGGGTGCATCTGTTCAAATGGCGCAACACCAGCCCAGGTCATAAACATTTGCTTATCTTCTGCCAGCTTTTTCGCGGCACGATAACCTTCAAAAGGTATGCGTCTTCGGTCAATATCTACTAAAAATGGTTTGGTTATTTCTTCCCATCCAACACGCTCTTTCACTGTAAAATCAACATGTTCAGGGGTTGATTCATTAATTTTACTGCGACGCAACATGGCACCATTGCCATCTAACTGCAATATTGTTTCTTCAGTTTCTTCTAATACAACCGGGACAAAATCCAGGTCAGCAGTAGCGTTTAACCATCCGCCACCTACAATATCCTGGCCAAAATGTTGGGCAACATCTTCATCTTTGCCAATAAAACCTTCTGATTTCCAGCGGTCGACAGTTCTTCCCCACGGACTGATAACTGCCGGCACCTGGTCAGCCGGTTTTCTTTCCAGCGTCAATTGGACGCGTTCTTTACTGGTAAGTGTCATAACGACCTCTTTTTTTAAATTATACTCTGTATTGCAATTACTTCAACATAGAGTATTATACCTTTGTAATTTGATGCTCACTTTTTGTATTATAGTCGCATTTCTCTGCAAAAGCTCAAATATTCAGTACAAGACTTATCTTTTCCCAATAATGCTGACGCCGATTTGATCATATACATCATTAATTCATCATTCGGGTCAATTATCGCGGCGTCCAACCCGTGGTCCATCGCCAGCACAGCCATGGCACTATTCAGGTATTTCCGCTCCGGCATACCATGAGATGTATTGCTTATGCCGGCGATAATGTGAATATTCGGGAACTTTTCACGAATTTCAGTAATTAATTTCAGACTTCCAGTAGCTGCATCATTTCTGGTGGCAATGGGAAATGTCAGCGGGTCGATATAGATATCATCCGCCATTACACCGGCAATTATTAAATTATCAACTAATTCGGTAGCAATCTTTAATCTAATCGCCGGATCTTGTTGAATACCGGTATCATCCATCGCCAATGCCACAACTTTAGCTTTATATTCAATCACTAATGGCAATATCAGGTTATAACGTTCTTTTTCGGCTGAAATTGAATTAACTATCGGTTTTCCCCGCGAAAAATCACAAACCTGCAAACCCGCTTTTAAAGCGGCAGGATTCGGTGAATCTAACGATAATGGACCGGTAATCGCATTTTGTACAGTTTCTACCAGCCACACCATCGCTTCCGGTTCTCCATGGTATAATGTTCCACAATTCAAATCAATATAATCCGCACCGGCATTATATTGATCAATCGCTAATTGCGAAATATATTTGGCATCGCGTTTAACAACTGCCGCTTCTACCACATTTATATTTTTCACTACGCGGCTGGTGTTAATTCTTTCTCCAACTATTAACAATTATTTACTCGCTTTTGTATCTGTGTTGCCGACTTTCAATATTTTCGGATCACCATCGGCCTTATTCCACTTAATTGTATATGGCACTCCCGGCAACAAATCAATGCAATTGTCTTCCAACTGCATCTCGCCATTAATATCAAGACAGACACCCCATGCAAATATATCGGTATTTAAAGTTATGCTGTTTTCATTTTTTTCTATAGTAATATTCGGATTTGCAAATTGCATATCTTTAAATCGTTCTGTCATCATGCGGTGTTGAGATACCATGGTATCGCCTTCCATCAACACTGCTACGGCTACGCATTTATCGGTGCCAATTTGCTCCATTTTTTCTTTACTGAATGATGCCAGCATTGTTGAGGCATTCGCCTGCAATGTCACGTCAATCTTTTCATCAATAATCCATTCGGCAGTTAATGTTGATACCAAACCATATCGCAAAGTTAAATTCATTTCAGACAACATTTCATTTACGCCAAATATCTTTATTTGCCCTGCATCTTCTGCCACTACTGTGGTAACCGGTGCAAATGCGCGTTTTACCGGGCAGAATGATAATTTACGGCGCAGGTAATAGTCGATTATGGTCCAGGCATGGGTGGCGGGCCAGGCATCATTAAACATCCAGAATATCGCCGACGCGGATGAATATTTCCGTCGGCGATAATTATTGATATATTCTGCCAATCCCTCTGCCTGCATCAATGCGCTGACAAAAGCATAATCTTCCCAATTCATCTCCAGCGGATTTAAACCTGTCCATAAAGATACTGTCTGATAAGCATGGCCTGGTTCACCCGCGTTAGAATCCTGGGCGGCAAAGGTATTGTCATGATGATCCCATGATGGCGACAAGATATATTGTTCATTCTTCGGCAAGAACTGCTTTAGTGTTGCCGGTGACACCGCACCTAAAACACCGCCTTCATTTGGGAATCTGTCGACATTATTGCGATAAACATGAAAATCCGCTCCACCGGCAGCACCTAACGAAACAAACCACGGGTGCTGGTCGCCGCATATTTCGCTTGCTGGGTCTTCATAATCCGGCGAACTCGGTGAAGATATCCAATGCAATGTAGACGGGTCCTCGCGCTTTATAATTACTGGAATATCGCGATGGAACAGCACATAATGCGGGTGGGCAGGTGTGGCGTTATCATATTCCCAACTCCAGTCGCCCCACTCTATTTCGTTACTGCCGCACCATACTACCATCGCCGGGTGATGTGCCATGCTGCGGGTGGCAAAGGTTAATTCCTTATGTACTTCTTTAGCAAACTCCGGGTCTTGCATCGGGTACTGGGCGCAGGCAAACAGGAAATCGTGCCATATCATAATGCCATTTTCATCGCAGAACTCGCAAAGTGCCTGGTCAGCGAAGATACCACCACCCCAGATACGCAACATATTAAAATTAGCATCTTTTGCTATCTGTGCAATCTGCCGATATTTTTCCGGGGATACTGTTGAATATAACATATCTGCCGGAACCCAGTTTCCGCCTTTGCAGAATATCGGGGTATTATTCACGTTTAATGTACAGAATTTACCTTCTACCGGATGCTTGCTCTGGTCCATTTCAACTTTGCGGACACCGGTGCGCCTTACTACGCTCTGTATCTCGTTATTTGCTAACAGGCTGACCTCAACGTGGTATAGCGGTTGGCTGCCATAACCAAGCGGCCACCACAGCTTCGGACATTCCACATCGATAGTTATCTCTTCTCTTTCTTCTTTTCCTGCCTCGATACTCACCGGCATTTTTACTTCCTGACCGGTTTCGCGAATTCTGGCGCGCAGGTTCGCATCTGCTGGCTTATCTTTTAAACCATGTATGCTGGCACGGATAGTGAATCGCGCAGTTTTCAAATCATCTGCTGGAATAGCGAAAACGGTGACATCATCCATCCGCAAACCGTCGTTCCATTCCAGTTCAACATCGCCAAGTATGCCGATATTTACCAATCGCGCCTGCCAATCCCAACCGTGCTGGCATTGCGAATGGCGATTCCAATGACGCTTGGTTAACTTTCCTATATCGCCAGTGCCATAATCAGTACCCTGTTTATTGCTATTGCTGTGCATTCCTGATTCTAACTTAACAACCAGCAAGTTTTCGCCATGCTTTAATTTTCCGGTAACATCAAATTCTGCCGGTCGATGCGCGTTGCGGTGAGTTCCTATCAATTCGTTATTTAAAAATACTTCCGCATCTAATTCCAACCGATTGAACTTTAATAAAGCTGTACCATTCATAGATGCAGTCGACACCGAAAAATGGCGGCGATAAACCCAATACATCTCTTCAACCCAACGAGCCTTGAGGGAATTCATCCCTATATTCACATCTTCCAACATGCCGGCATCCATTAACACCTTATGAATAGGTGCAGGAACATGGGCATCCATCGAAAAACGAGTGCCTAATTTATCTGCTGTTAATTGCCCAACGTTCATCAACGCATCACCTTCAGCCCAACTTAGCTTCCAGGTGCCGTTAAGCGACATTCTACCACGCATAATTATGCCTCCGAAATATTTATTGCCTTAAATTTTACGATTTTAAAAAAGCCTCTATGTATCTCTGTGCCTTCTCAGTGCATCTCTGTGTAATGAAAAGATTCTCTACTGCCCAACTGCTTCACTGACATTTATCTGAACATTGCGAGTGACCGCGTTTTTACCGCCATTTTTATCAGCTACTGTACAGGAAACTATATATAGACCGGGTTTAGCAAAGACATGTGTGGTGTGATCGCCAAGCGCATCTTTGTTAGTTCCATTTCCACTATTAAAGTTCCAACTGACATCAGTAAAGGTTAATCCGGCATCAATATCAGCGAAAAATGAAACACGTTTGCCTACATTTACCGATGTTGCCGGAAAAGTACGAAGTTTTAATGTAATCTGTTTGTTATCCCGTATAAATGCCAACCTGCCCAACAAAAAATCATTTTCATTTTCCGCGGTGAAGATTAAACGGGTTATTTTACCGGTCAATTTCTGGTCTTTCAGCAGCAATGCCATTGGGATATCTACCCGCGCCCAACGGTCATCAATTAATCCACGCGATATCAGCAGTTCTTCCGGCACTGTTAATTGCACTGTGCTGTCGGTAGTTACTATCATAATTCGAAGATTTTTCACCGTCGGCAATAACAGCGGTTTGCCATCTGCCCCTAACGGTTCAATAGGCCCTATAGAACTGCGCATATACATTTCCATATACACATTGTTGGTTCCGGCGATAGGCTGAGATTCGATACCGTCTTTAATATCTATCCGGGTACCGGCATATTTGCCTTGAATTGATACTTTAAAGCCAGATAAATTGCCGCCGGTATTGATAATCTGCCCGGGTTTAACCCCGGAACGACCGGACACGCCCCATCCGCTAACGTTAATCCCCACAGGCAGCGCAGGCTGTCCATTATATATAACCGACACGTCATCGGCAAAAGATATTGAAATAAAAGACCAGACCAGAAAAAACCAAATCTTTTTCATAAAATCTCCAAAACTAACTCCCAATCATCGCCGCATATATTTTACATCTTTAAGGGGATTTTACCAATGTTAGTGATATTATATTAAGATATTTTAACAAATATTAAATTCAGTGCCAGACATAATTGACACGTATAATGCCTCTTGCTATACTTCTACCTGCCTGTGGGGCCATAGTTAAGGGGGATAACAGTTCCTTCGCATGGAACAGTCGGCGGTTCGATTCCGCCTGGCTCCACCACTTTTTCAGCCACTGTCTTAATCATTTGATTGACTGTGGCTTCTTCATTTATAACTACATCAGAATCAACCAACTCATCTATAACCAGTTTTTCGTAAGACATGTCTGGAAATAACTAATATCGGCTTTTCATTCTACGCAAGGTTGTAAATGTGGCAGTGATATTATGTAAAAAAACTGTTACATCTACTTCTTTCGTGGTGATGTAACAGACGTCCGCGGTACAAACTCTACCGGCAGCATGCGTCTGGCATCCGGTTTTTCCTCGCCATTTAATATCTTCAGCATTAAACGCGCCGCCTCGATGCCCATTTCAAATAATGGCACATGCACAGTGGTCAATATGTTTTCATTATTTTGTCCGGCGATAAGGTGGGTGTCGTCAAAACCTGTCAGACTAATATCGTCCGGAACCCGCAAACCACCTATCTGCAAAGCATTATATATTTGTGTCGCCACTAAATCATTATCCGCCATAATACCGGTTATGCCCGGGTAGTCAGCAAGTGATTTTGATACCGCTTCCCAAACCCAATCATACTTTGTTTCATCTTTTCCATACGCGTGGAAATACGTACATTTATGCAGAACGTCACCCGGGTCAAGTCCGAAATCTACACACGCGCGTTCATAACCACGCAATCGGTTTGAGCTTACAAGGCCTTCATATTCATGGCTGTGAAAATGTAACAACTCCCGATGACCATGCTCCAGCATGTGGCGGGCAATGGCATAAGCACCGGCATTATCATCTGCCGTTACACAGGGTAATCCTTGATATTGATTTACCATGGTAATAACCGGCAAATCCGGCATTCCGCAGCGGAACACCTGCAAAGTATCCTGGATATGGTAAGACGGCGAAAGCAATATCGCTCCGTCAAGTTCGCCACGGGAAATCATTGGTTGAGGTGGGTGCGCCTTGTCGCCGATTAAATCATCGCTGAATGTCGTGAAAACGCTGTAACCATTCCTGCTGAACTCCTGTAAAATTCCATGGAACATAGTATAGAAATATTGGGCGTTGGCGAAGTTCCATGGTACCATAACCGATATCATATGGGTGCTGACCCGTTCGCCGGACCGTTCTGCCCGCATTCTGCGCGCGAAATGGGTCAACGCAGGATTATAACCCAACTCAACTGCGGCTTTTTGTATCTGTTCCATCGTCTTCGCGTTAACACGTTTCGTCAACCCACGCATAGCCATTGATACCGTGGTGACATGCACACCGCAATGGTCAGCAATATCCTGCAATGTAACAGTTTTAAGATTCTTTTTATTTTCTGTCTGCGTATTTGACATCTTTTCTCCGGGAACTTCGTGAGTATTATTATATCAACATCATGAAAGTAATACTATCATTGAATTTTCACAAAAGCCATTCCATTTTTATGCTAATCATAAGGGCAACCACAAGTGGTTGCCCCATTTTAATAGATTGCAGGGATTGCCAAAATATAACACAGAGGAATATCCCTGTTAACGGGACATTCCTCTGATTATGTAACATACTAATCCTGTTACTGTTTACTTGTAATAAATAAACTTCACATTGCTGAATGTCATATCACCGCTGTGAGAATTTACTACTCCGCACCATATCCCGGCAACCGGGGTGGTAACCTGACCGCCAACTGTCGTTCCGTTGCAGGATGCACCTTTTATGGTTAGAGATGATTTTCCACCACTGTTAAGGTCGCAAACCATTGTCACTGTACCACCAGAACCATTAAGACAAAGCGGAGATAACGCTGTATAGGTGGCAGCGCTATTTAATCCCAGGTAAGAAGTATAGCTTGACGGTGAACTGGTAGCGGAACCATTAACACCATATTCACATAGTCTTGATGCCGGAACCGCAGTGCTGTAACTTGAATCACCACATAATATTATGGAAGTACACATATTCGACGCACTGGCACTACGATTTGGATTGTTGTCACCTCCTCGGTTAGGAAAAACAGCGCTGAACTTAATAGTACCGGTTGACGCCGCCTGATTTCCCGGTAAAATAGGATCAAAATCCAGTACCAAACCAGTGCCACTGCGTGTCCATCCATATAGATAAATACTATTACTCTTAATCTGACCGCCACCAGATGCACCATTTGGGTCAATTGACCACAAACCATCAGTCTTGCCATTCCATAATTGCTCTGTTATATCGATATAATATAAAAATGCAGAATTATTCAATGCGCCGGAATCAAGCACACTGACATGTCCATCGGGGAAAGTAGCGATAAATTTGTTGCTGTGACGCATCTGGTCAATATCAGCCATTGTTTTCAATAGATTAGTGCTACTGGAACTGTCAGCAGTAAGAAGTATTTTAAGTGGATCTGTCACACCAGTTATCGCAAATCCGCTGAGTGCATCATTGTAACCATAACTATTGGTATTTGCACTGGACACACTGGGGCACTGCTTGATTTTTGGATCAAGCGCAATAACCGACCATACATCGGTTCCAGACGGATAAAACCCACCATGGTCCTGAGCATACATTTGAATTGAAAGCGCAATTTGCCGTTGGTTGCTGGTACATGTGGTCTGCCGCGACTTCTCACGAGCCTTTGCAAATACCGGGAAAAGAATTGCGGCTAAAACCGCAATTATCGCTATTACAACTAAAAGTTCTATCAGAGTAAAACCTTTATTTTTATGGGATAATTTTTTTATTCCAATCATCTTATTCTCCTTTTATATAAATGTTATTTATATAATAATAACATTCATGCAATCTAAAAAACGTATTTGCCAAACTTAATTTTTGTAAATTGTATCGGACAGTTTCTACTACTATTTGTATGTGCTGATCCAAACCATAAACTCTTTACACTTCCGGTAACTGCCGGACCTGTAATAGTCCACGATTTACCATTATCATATAATAACGTTAAAGAACTGGTACCGGTACCAATAGCAGCTATCAGCGTTACAGTATATGGCAGACTTAACGGTTGCATTGCAGCTGAATTGCTATTTTGCCACGCCGGTAATAAACCTGCTGTGCCGGCACCCGGGTAATCAAGAAAAGCCTGCCATTTTGATATACCCCCATTACCGGAACCATCCATACTATAACCGACTTTATATGGTGGTACACTGGTGCCATAACTGGTAAAATCTGTTGTGTCGCTAAATACCAGCATGGTAGAGCGAGTGTCAATATAAATTGTTGATGTTGCTGCCGGTACATAAGCATTGAAAACCAGCAGTCCATCAGTCGTTTCCTGAGATCCATCGAGACTTGGATCAAAATCAAGAATGATGCCGCGGCCAAACGGGGAAGTGCCGGTATCATTATTCATTACCAGCTTTTTAGTGGCAGATTGTATATCAACACAACCACGGCCAGTTGCGTCAGCACTCCAAACATTTTGTCCGTCAAATAACTGGGTAGTAATATCCGACTGCAACAAAGTTGCAGTCATACCTAAAGCAGTAATTAAACCCACATGACCATCAGCAAAACTGGCAACAGCTTTTCTGTCATGGCGTTTATCCAACTCAGTTTTACCATTTAACAACCTGTCTACATCACCACCATCTGCAGTAATAATCTGAGTTAATGGGTTAGGTATACTGCCTACTGACACCCCGAATATATATTTTGAAAAACCATATCCGCGGCCAACAAGTTCTTTTGATGCCGTCGGACATGTCAGCGAATCTTTATCAGTTGGTGTCCACTGGCGAAACTTGTCCATGGTAATATATTTGTCACCATTATCCTGCGTCAACATCTGCATGCTTAATGCTAATTGACGCTGATTGCTCATACAGGTCGTTTGATTCGCTTTCTCACGAGCCCGTGTAAAGACCGGAAAAAGGATAGCAGCCAGCACGGCAATTATCGCTATTACTACCAGCAACTCAATGAGAGTAAACCCTTGACGATTAGTTTTATTATGCATTGTAATACCTCCTTAAGGATTTGTAAACGAGTTAATCTACCATATATAAATACGAATATTCTTCATATAGGCATTTTGATTATTGGGACCACTAGTATATAATGTCATTTTTTTATTTGCCGTATTGCTCATAAGTCCTGAAAGATCTTCAGTTGTTACAAGCGATGCAAGTTTTTTTACACCTGTAGCATCAAACACTTCAAAACGAACATCTTTTTTATTTATTATATTTAAAACATAACGATACCAAGATGTATCACCAGACGCGGGTGCATACGAGAGATATTTTGGAGCGGAACTCTTTAGAAATATTCGGAAAGCACCAGAACCTGTAAAATAACCACCACCTTCACCAAATGTTATTGCATTCGAATAAGGAACATTTGAGTTCTGCCAATCAGCACCTGAAGATGCACCGGTACCAGTTTCAAAACATGTAAATTCAACATGTGGGTGTTGTGTTGCCCATGGCATATCACAACGAAGATCCACCTCAATGCGTATCGCTTTCGGTAATACAGCTCCATAACAACTATCAGGCATATCAAGAATTGTATTACAACGATTATATGAGGTAGAATAAACAGAATATGTTGAAGTATCTTCAAATACTTTGTTACCATTCCCAATAACAAACTGGTAACCACGGGTAACTAAAGCAACCATTTTGGTACTCGATCCGGTTAGCGTATCATAGGCGACATGGCCATCCACACAAGAAACAATACAACCGTTGCTGTGACGACCATCAATGTCACCACTGTCGCGCATTGAATAATTTTTTGCAGGGTTAGATGTATTTGCATCCGCCGTCATCAATGCCTTAGACGGATCGTCAATATCACCCAGAGATTTGCCGAAAAGAAACATATTAAAGCAATATTCTGTGGATCCGCTGCCATCCTTTGAAGGACAATCATAAATATCATTTCCTTCATTTGATTTAAAGGGGGCATTCCACGATTTATCTACAGGATCACTGAAAAACGTCTCTTCATGATCCTGAGCATACATTTGTATTGTGGCAGCAATTTGGCGTTGATTGCTGCTGCAGGTAGTCTGATTGGCTTTTTCCCGCGCGCGGGTAAATACCGGGAAAAGAATTGCGGCGAGGATGGCAATAATGGCAATAACTACCAGCAATTCAATGAGAGTGAAACCCCGATGATTAATTTTCATTGTTTTCTCCTTTGTATTATTTTATACCTAACGTTAGACACACAGATTACAAAAAATAATTATATCTAACGTTAGATATAATTCGTGATTATATTATATTTAATTTAAGCAACAATGTCAATAGTTTCCACAATGAATATTTAAATATTCACCATAATTTTCAATAAATACAGGACTTTCGCTTCCGGGTACAATCCCCAAAAGCGAAATTTCTGTAATTATATATTCTTCATAATTAACAAAACGGGCAACCACAAGTGGTTGCCCTTATAAGTGATTATACAAAATTCATCCAGTTTATATTTACAAAGTATAAACCTTGATATTCGACACCTTCAATTGCTTGGTGTAATTATCATTTTTATATACAGTAAATACGTTATTGCCCATGACAGCGGATACATCTTTTGTTACTTTCATTATAATCATTTTGGAAGTCGCGTATTTTACCGAGGCGTATACGGTATTGGTCTGAGGAATTATTTGTATTTCCCAATCCATCGCGTTTGTAGGTCGATCCGTACCGTTAGTTGTTGTGGACCATACTAATTTGCTGGGAATCGCGTATGCCGCGTATAGATAATTTTCACCGTGACTATTGCCGTCTGCCCAGTGATAATTCCAGTCACCCATGCAACCTACCCCTACTGATTGCGCCACTGGCACCGGTATTGTTGCGCCTTCCGGGGCTAATTGCCAATTAGCAGCATTGGTAGGTGTTACATTACCCGGGTCATACATTGAAACAACAAAACCAGCCTGGGTACACATTTGTGATGCCGCCGCAGCGGATGTGTCAGTTGTAACTGTAAATGTAAATTTTACAGCAGGAACAGTGTTGCCGGATTTTAACGCTGCTGCCGGCAATGTGACGGAGGTACCTTTTGTCCATACCTGCAAAGTATTAGTCACATTTATGTCTGCCAAAGAAGCAACCAATTTTTGCGATGGGTAAATATTCAATTGCTGAATAATAGTATTCATATAACTTGTTGAACCCAGTAATTTACAGGTTTCAACATGACCATCAACACAGCCCACCACAATGCTGCCGCTATGGCGCGGATCAACATCAACATCATAGTCTGACATGATATTTGGTGTTAACGCGCGAAAACCGCTGTCCGCTGTCATTACCGTTTCCGCGGGATCAGTGACCTCACCCATACCGACGCCGGAAAGATAAACATTATAACCGTAACCGTTGGTGATTTTCTTACCGGCAGTCGGGCATATCAACACCCCGGGGTCAAGGTTCATATTGCTCCACATTCCGGATGATGACGGCAGTGTTTCCTCATGGTCCTGAGTCCACATTTGTACATTTGCCGCAATTTGCCTTTGATTGCTGGTACAGGTTGTTTGCCTTGCCTTTTCACGCGCCCGGGCGAATACCGGGAATAATATGGCGGCCAAAATGGCAATAATGGCAATTACAACCAGCAATTCAATAAGGGTAAAACCTTTTCGATTTGAGTATGTATACATGAAAATTGCTCCTTTTATTAATTATTCAATTACAATGAATACACTGTAATATTTTTGCACATACCGGTTGTACCGCCATTATCAGTTTTATAATAACAAAGATACGGATTTGTCATTACCGCGCTGAAATCTTTCTTTACATTAAATATTAACACCCGGTTAGTTGAATAAGTAAGTGTCGCAATCATCTGCGTGCCTTTATTCAGCAGCAATACTGTCCACTTATGTATACGAGTTGGCCTGTCAGCGCCATTAGTAGTGGTTGAGTAAATTAGCTGACTGGGCGCGGACGCGGACGCGGCATATACATAATTTTCGCCATGTGAATTATTATCTTTCCAATGATGATTCCAGTCGCCATGACACCCTACACTGACAGACGATCCCACCGGTGTGCCGCCTGATTCCGGATTTGAATTCCAGTTTTTAGCTGCTATGGTGGCGGCATCTGCTGTACCCGGGTCATACATTGACACAATATATCCCTGATATCCACCCATTAATGTACCTGCGGATGTATCTGTGAAAATAGTAAAAGTAAACATCATATCAGGCGCGTCAGATTTTTTCAGCGCGGGTGAAGGCAACGTCTGCATCGCGCCTTTTACCCATTTACCGCCAACATTAACTGTGGATATATCCGGAAACGCGGTTATTAATTGCTGTCCGGGAAAAAGATCATAAGCCTTCATCAACTGAACCAGTCTGCTGGAAGTTAAGTCTTTAATAGTAAAACTGTCCACATGTCCGTCTACACACCCGATAACAATAGAATTGCTATGCCGGGGATCCGGATCAACATCAAAATCTGTTAATATATTCTTTGTTGCGGCACTGGAACTGCAGTCACTAATCATTAACGCTCTTGATGGATCATTAACCATACCCATGGCTCTGCCGGCTATATAATTATTGTATCCGTAACCAATAGTCATAGATTTTCCGGCAGTCGGACAAACCAACGCGCCGGGATCAACATTGACATCTTTCCATATAGATGTAGACCCGGGAAATTCTTCGTCATGGTCCTGTACATACATCTGAATTGACGCTGTCAACTGCCGTTGATTGCTGGTACAGGTTGTCTGCCGCGCTTTCTCACGCGCGCGGGCAAAAACCGGAAACAGAATAGCGGCAAGGATGGCAATAATAGCAATCACGACCAACAATTCAATGAGGGTGAAACCACGATAATTGGTTTTCATTTTTTTCTCCTTTTATAAAATTTACCTAATCTAACGTTAGATTAGGCTATTTAAAGAGTATTATATCGTAATTTAATATGTTTGTAAATAGTTTATTGCTGAAATTTCTCAATATACTTCTCATTTTCAAATGGATAAACAACAGATTTATCAAATAACGAAAATCTATCCCACTACAAAGCATATTCATATTGATGCTTACCGACCAGATAAATTGTAATTCTGACAGATAATCATCCTTGCGGGCAGGATACTCGCAATACATTAGGTATGCAAATGCATGTAAATATCCTGAACTATGGAAATAATGGATCAAAATCTACTTATCAATTGCATTATTTGCTCGCGGAATATGGCAAGCATTAACACAATAATGCTCAAAAGAAAACCTGTCATTTTAAATGAATTAAACTTTTCTTTATAAATTAAAACCGTCAATAAAACCCCGCCAACAAGAGCTATTCCCTGAGTAACGGGGAAAACCACTATAGCCGGCAGGCTCATGCCACTGAGAACCAGTAAATTCGCCACACCAGAACTAATGCCGGCAAATGACCCGATTCCAATTTCATGGCGGGTGAAACGTAATCCACGCGTCTGAATGAGATGTGTCGCAATCGCCATCAACATACCGCCGGAATAAAATATAAAGGCAAGGCCGGCATTATTACTGTCCTGAAACAAACTATTTTTCAACTTGCTGCAAAACTGAAAAGCGCCATTTAATATGAACATTGCCGATAAAAGCAGCCAGAATTGCAATGATGACCCTTTAATATTATCCGCGCCATCCATAATGCCGCGCCGCAACGCGATAAGCATAAAAATAAACAGCACCAGCAATATGCCGTCCACAGCCAGCAGCGATTCTTGTAATAACAGTGGGGCAAGAAAAATAGGAATGATTATGGAAAGATTCATCATCACCCATGTTACGGATGCCGGACCGAGTAAATTAACCTTTACCACTAACGCCAATGTGATATAAAGAATAATCCCCATTGATATGCCGAGAACCCATAAGCGCGAATCACCCCATGAAACAGGTTCAAATACAGCGCAAATACCCGATACCACCGATGCTATCAACAAAAATATACCTGAAAAAGCCATGGGACGGCATTGTCTGACACTTGCCATTTTGTAACTTAATCCCAGAAAAGCAAATGAAACGCCGGCTAATATTATAAAAATCAAAGGCAGCGATATAATATTTGACATATCTTCCTTTCAAAAAATAGCTTGGACAGGCAATAGTAAAACTTTGCGACTTCCTGTTGGGGCTGACACCTTTCTGGTTTCGCCTTATGGTGTCAGCCTCTGATTCATCCTTATATCCTAATTTTTTCAGGTTTCACAACAACCTGCGCAATATCAAAATATTATTAATCAGCTTTTTTCACAACATTGTCGATTAACGGGGTAAACTCTCTTTTCCATACCGACGGGAAAATAAAGTCTTTCACTATTAATTCATGGTTGCCATCTGCAACCGGTAATGCCATCAGCCAGGTATTTTTATAGGTTCCCCACCCGCTTGCCGGGTAATCTGTCCAACTGGCCATTGCTTCTTTGCCATCTACCCAGTATTGCGGCCTGGTGATGAATGTTGGCTGGGTGACATGCAGCACGCGCGCACGGCCCTGAGTTTTGATGCGAATTGTCTGTCCATCAAGTTGAGCGGTAAACGGTGCCTCGCCGCTAACGTTAATTCCCGGGGCAATTTCAACAGATATGATCTTCTTTTCATAACTATTGGCGATTTTTTCAACTTGATTTTTAATCTTTTTCAGATTAACTGATTTTTCAAATGGCCCTGAACCCTCGAAAATCATCCCATTATATCCAATTCGTCCTGTTCCGGAATTGATACAAAGAACAACCTTATCAGGGAATACCCGAATTGTTCCCGCTTTCCCCTCAAATACGATGCCGTCTTTATTATATGAAATTTGATTATCAGCAATAAAGACATAATCAGTTGATTCGTCAGTAACTATTTTAAGGACGCCATCCGCTATTTTACTGCAAATTGGCGGTATCTCCTCGTTTTTCTTCGGGAAAACAGTATAAAAATAGTCCTGTCCGGCGCCCGCCATTACATCTATTATTGTCTTCGTTTCCTGCCCGCCCTGACTGGCGCCATACCGCATAATGCCGCGTACCCGAACATCATATGGCTCAGTAAACCAGAACCATGTGCCGGCGCCATAGTTAGTCGCCATTTCCATAGTCTGTCCGCGCATTAATGGCATATCCTGTTCAGATATTACTTTTTCCACCGGAACTTTCTCTTTCTCAAAAGCCTTGCCATCAACAGAGACTTTTTCCGGCATATCCAGATTAAGCCATGTCCACCACTTATTTCTGGTTTCTCCCCCGGGGAAAGTATCACGCATTACGAAATAACTGGCACCTTCCGGTTTCTCGCTCTTTAAAAATAATATATGCCGGCGCCAATTCATTTCACCTTTGCCATCATCAAACATTTCCGGTGGTAAATAACGATTAGCCACAGCATAATCCGCGTTATCGCCAAAACCGTAATCAGCTATCGCGACATCAACACGCCCAAACAGCTCCGGCTTATTGAACTTGCCGACACGCACACGGTTATGGTAAACCGCGCCATTTGCCGTGCCAACGCCGCCGTAATACTGATACCCGGTACCCGGAGATAACGGCGCGCCTTTGCCATACAGGATAACATTCAGCGGGTCAGGGTCCCAATGGCCAGAGTTAGTACCGGCGCGGAACAACATGGTTGTTTCATTTGCTGTGCCAGCCTGATTGCGAAAAACCACGCCATATGCCGGCATAATTTTTGTCCTAAATTTCAATGGTGTTTCTTTTACATCCGGCAGATAATACATTGGGTGTCCGGTGAAGGTAACACCAGTGAAAATTGGTCCAAATTTCGCGCCGGCAGCTTTAAACATTGCCTTGCACCACCCGGCAAAATCCGGATACTTATCAGCAAAAGTGGCTACCGATACCCCCCAGATACTATCCTGGTCATTTGAACTGTTGCCCATTCCCGGAATAATTCGGGCACCGCCAAAACGCGGGTCCGGCACAGTTAAATCTGCCATATATTCCAAATTGCGTCGGGTGATGCCATTAGCTGTCACATCTGCTATTCCACGATTGCGGAGAATATTCTGCGCTATATTCAACGCGCCGGCAGGCGCATAGGTTGAATAAGTCGGACATTCCAATGCCTCACCGCCGGGTGAAAACTGTGATGTTAATTTGAATTCCGTGAAGTTTTTAACAGATTCCATCCAATATGAAAACAGCGGATGGTCCGGCAGAAGGCCGGCAAAGTATGCCAGCGCTAAAGTGCGGTTAATCGGCATATTGTTATTACCATGATGCACCCCTGCCCCGCGTGGATTCCAATCCGGGGTTGAACATAGATTGGCGTACAGTGCCAGCCACCGGCGTAATTCCTGACGTAACTCTTTTGGCAAATTCGGACAGGCAAGCGCGTCTTCCGCTTCATTAACATAAATCAGCAACTGCGATTTGCGATAATTAGACTGACCCCACAGGTAAAAATCGCGTTCCTGATATGGTATTTCCGGCTTTTTCAGTTTAGCGATAACCGAGTGGGCATTGCGAATCGCGTCCTCTGGCTTGCCGGATATCAGGTAACGGTTTTTCAACACTTCAGCAGCAGGGCTATCAGCGATGTTTTTCTTCAACCGTTCAACATGTTCTTTATTAAAGAATCCACCGGGATACGCGTTTTTAGCGGCGGCGCCTTCAGGATAATCGACAATCCAGTCTTTATAATTATCAAGTCCGATATGACCGTATTGCGGCTGAGCAGTTTCAAAGTTAGTGCCGAAATAAAGCCCCCATTCACGACGCCCATAAGTACGGGAAAGTCCGTCATCATGTTCGTGAGTCGAGAACGGTGAAAAATCATCCGTCACCTCAAAACACCAGCGGATAGGACGCACGCTGATATGCATGCCGACAGTAACTCCCTGCCCATCCTTAAACCAGACAGGCAAAGCCATGGTACGACGCCATGACCCGGAATGCAGCGAAACCATGGCGACATTGCGGCCGGTACCAGGTTTATTTAATTCGCCATCCCACAACTGAACACCACCGCTGGCTCCCTGAGTTTGCGCTCCGGCGCCAATGTAAAAAAGTTTCAGCAAATCATTTTCCGGCATAGGTAAAACAGGTTCCTGACCGCTGCCGCCTACCGGAGCGGGGGTTGGTCTGGTTGCTTTTTTCTGATCCACAATTTGTGTCAACACCACGGGTTTAACTTTACAAGCCAATTGTTCACCCGGATATGTTACACCGGTGATATTCGCCGGTTGCCATCCATTTGCGAGGTTAAGCAGCAAATAATCCTCACCATTTGTTGTTACACCCATATCAAAATCTTCAGTTACAACCGCCAATGGCATACCGGGCGATAACCTGACACGCATTACATACTCGCCTTTTGGCGCAAATGTATAACGTGCTTCATATTCAAAGCATACCGGTCCCTGGCGGACAATGCGAAATGATTGTGACATGGCTTTTCGCGGGGTAGAAAACCGCATAGTGCCGCCCCATTCCGCCCCGGCGTTTTTCCATCCCAGTAAAGGCGGGGTAAGTTGCGAGGCTAAAACAGCGTCAGTAAACTTTTTTTGCGAAACTGTCGGCAACAACAACGCCAGATTTTCGTTTGCAACCTCAATACCACGATCTGTAATATTTACTAACAATGTGCTATTTTCACTACTGCGGTCAGTATCAGATTTCTTCAGTATGTAATCAACTGCCTTCTCTTGCGGCAACGTCGCGACAAAAGACAACTGATTATTCTCTATCTGAAAAGGAACCGCCTTACCATCAGCATTAAGGAGCACAAGTTGTCCCGGTTTAAACAATTTTGTATCAAGCGTGTAGCTAATCAACTCCGGTCCCCAATCACGAATACCGTAGTCAGTCAGGGTAATACGACCATCCGCAGGTACAACAGCACGCGGATTAACCCCGCCGGCAAACACGTTAAAACATGTTGTTAACCCCAATACAAAAGCTGTAAAACCAGCTTTGCCAGCCATTGACATGTTATTCATTGTCATTGCTCCTTGTTATAGTTGTTTCTATTACAGGTGATTTCATTATTCCCTTTGGTTGTATCCGGCGGAGATAACTCCACTCTTTGCCCATGGTATGCCAGGCGTCAGGACCGGGCGTTTTATTTTTCAGACCCGGGAAATGCAATGGGCCAAAAGAATTCTGGCGCGTGCCATAAGCGGTTATATGCAATTCATGCTTTCCGGCGTTTAATGTACCTAAATCACAGTTATATGGCGCAAACGCAACTACACCTTTATCATGACCATCAACCGTTATGCGCAGCAACGGATTATCGAACAGTAAACTCCGCAAACGCGCACAGGATGGCGTTTCCAAATCAAATGATGTCAGATAATTAATATTTCCAGTATAAAACGGCAGGCCCTGACTTGTCCAATCACCCCATGATAATTCAGTTACCGGTGACGTTAAACGCATATCAATGCCATCTACTATAACTCCGAAATTACCTAACAGATAACTCCATTCCAATGCAGTTTTGCGATTAAAATCAGTTGTCAACTGTAAGGTATGCAGTCTATTTTCCAAATTTGGCAACCTGACAAGTTGAATAGCCTCATCTACCCACCATCCCGATGGTATCGTGGAAACCACTTTTTCATCAAGACTAATTATCCAACTTTCCGCTTTCTCTATTGCCAGCAACGGTGAGTCGATATAACAATCGCAATTGATATCAAATTCTACGGTAAGTTGTCCTAACACTGGTGACGGATAATCTTCGCACCATGGTTGAGCGATATGACTGCGCCGCAATTGTAACCCTAAGCGACTACGCAGGATATCCTCAATCCGAAGAGTTTCTTCCAGCGGTTGCCATTCTTCATCATTCCATCGCCATCGCGCCATATCCAACGGCATCACATTTGGTTCTGAAAGAGTCACCGGAACACAATCCGGCTGAATAATTTCAGCATGAATGCATTTGCCTGACAACTCAGAAGCAGATGACATCAGGCCTGTTTCTTTAACTGGCGCGAGCGAAAGCAGCAAGTGCCCATGTGGTGGAAAATCCCAATTTATATTAGTAAAACCATTTTCAAAATTTGCCGGCAGCGAATTAACATCCCCCGTCATGGTATCCCAATACATCACATGCCAATTGCCAGAGAACTGGAACTGAATACCATTTTGGGCGTTTTTTCGGTCAGTATTACAGACAAATAAATATAATAGCTCACCATGCTGACGAAGTTGATGTAACAATTTATGTGGTTGGTCATTAAATATATTAACATTAAACAATCTTTCTGTTGATGCTGCATCAATAACAGCCTTTTTCTCGAATGGCACTTTAACACAACGTCCGGCTAATTTTGCCGGCAATCCTGAAGGAACCGCGTCAACGAGAGACGGTATTTCTCCAATAAAAATCAGATTTCCGCCATTATCCGCAAATTTCTCCAAACGTTCTAATGTAGTGCCGCGAATTGTTCTCATACCGGGCACTATTACTGTCTTATAAGAGATATCACCAACACAAAAATCCGGTTCTTTCTGAATAGATGCGTCATTTATCCCCGGCAACAATGACTCATTTATAAAATCAAAATCAATCATTTCGTAAAGCAACCATGACGTAAGTTCATGAAATTGCCATTCCCGGGTTTCGCGTTCCGTTCGAGTTTTATCCTCCGGCCCAAAACATAGCCAGTATGATTCTATTGGATGTATCACACCGATGTTAACCATTGGTTTACCACATTTCATCAATGTATTAATGCGGGCGTAATGGTCTTCTAAAATGGCAAATTCACGCCACCATGGTTGCTGGTAGAATATTGACCCCGGATAATCATGTTTGGCTTCACCTTCCATAGATACCCATGCCAGGTGATGAACACGATGGGTTACCCCTAACGCGGCCTGCCAATCTCCCTGTGCTTTAAAGTCGGCGAATGAAAAATCCCATCCTGTTATACCATATAATTCTGATGCCATGGCGTTCCGACCCAACTGGCGAACCACGCTTTGGCATTGTTTAGCGGTATTAAGTTCCATACCATCATTTAAAATATCGATACCGGGGATATGAAAATACGGATATCCGCGCATAATATCGCCATTCATCAGGGTTTGCGACTCAAGAGTTGTTTCCTCCGCCAAATGCCCTGTAAAGTCAAGTCCATGAGCATTGCACCATTCATTAATGGGACGCAGAAAACCGTTTACTAAGCGGTCACAAAGATGGGTATGAAATCTGTAACGGGTGACTGATGACGTATTACCCGGCAATTCCCAAATAACTTCCGGTAGACTATCAAGTAAATCTTCACCATAAGTTTCCCTGTAAGATAGCGGCAAATCGTCAGTAAATGGTATATGAAAATCAAATTTATCATCAGATTTTTTCAAACTATGTTTGCATTCAAAATGCGGTTCATCCGTAAAAATACCGGGGACAGTTTTACCGAAATAC
>JBIJDE010000146.1:0-10102 GCA_044344305.1 Armatimonadota bacterium | reverse complement strand
AGTCAAAATATGTGAAATTTTGACTTAAATTGACGGGCAATATAATTTTTTATATATATTGTTATATGAAAATGTCATGAAAAAATATCTAATTTGCAATTGGCTCATAAAAATTAACAATTACAAAAAAATTGGGATTCGTGGCTGTACCCGGCAAGTTGTACTCTTCCCCTATTTTTGCATAAAACTTGCAATAATTATGAGGAAGCAGCTAATGGCACCGGTTATCATAACCATAAAGTTTTTCGCTTGACCGGCAGCGAATTGGAATGCTTGTTGGCCACTGCTGAAAGCAAAGTATAGTGTGAATATAAGACCTGCTACCGCAGCTATTAACAGAATATAAGCTCCGGTTTTGGCAATGGCTCCACCTTTTGGCAAGTCATCCTCTGCCATAACATCTTTCCAGTAAAGGTCCCATTTCTTGATACGAGGATACAGAAGAACTGTAACCGGCAACCCCAGAATAATTGCGGCGGCGAAGTTGTTAACGGGAATAATTGTACCCAACGCGGCAAATGGAACGAAACCGAGGAAGTCAACACCCCAGGCTATCCACAAACCGCAAGCGCAAGATGCAATCAGGGATACGACTACAAATAGGCTGATTTTCTTTGCATTTTTACAATCAGGTGCCATCTCATCATTCTTAAGTATTCCCAGATTATCCCATAGTTTATAAGGAATATAGCCAAAGAAGAAGTTTCCAATAAAGCCAAAGGCAGAACCCCAACTAATAGTACCGCCCAAAAGGTCGCCGATGGTATTGCCAATAGCCGCTCCCCAGGCACCAGCAGGGCCAAAGAATAACCCAAATACGACGGGGATCAGGTTTGCCGGACGAAACTCCGTAAATGCCGGAATTATGGGAAAAGCTTTAAATGGTATGAGAATAGCAGCATAAATGGCAGCAGTTAATGCCACCAGGACTATCATTTTTGTACTTTTCCACATGGAAAATATTTCTTTCATATTCAAATCTCCCCAAGATATCTATTTCTATAAAATCAATTGTAGAGGCTTTTACAGAACCTTTCTTACCAAAAGTATTCCGAGCATCCTGCTCGGATTTTTGCGAGCAAGATGCTCGCAATACATTAGGTTTTGCAATATCCTATACAACTTCTGTTTAATTATACTTTATAATATAGCTTAATGAATACAGCGATTATGAAAAACAGAATAGCAAATATCGTAATTATATAATCCCTGGTGCGATATTTCACCTGAATGTAACTGGTGCGTTTTTCTGAATAACCAAAACCTTTTGATTCCAGTGCCATCGCAAATACATTTGTCCCGCGAATGGTGGTGACTATAGCCGGTATCATCAATGGTAGATACTTCTTTATACGTTGATAAATATTCCCGCTGTCTACATCCAAACCGCGCGATTTTTGAGCTTGTAAGATGGTATAACCTGTACTGACAATCATAGGAACCATACGAATTGCGGTTGACAGTGCAAATGCACCTTTATATGGGATACCCATTTTAAGCAATCCGGCGGATAGCTCTTCGATTTTTGTCGATGATACAAAAGCTACACTGGATAAAATGATTATGATAAGGCCCATGCCGGCGGAAAGCCCTTTATTTACCCCATCTGCGGTGATGAATAAGTACAACTTTTCTCCGGTATGAATTGATAAAATCCATATTATTAATGTGACAACAAATATAGAAAGAAATACAAACCGCATACGCCATACATTTGAAAGAGATTTGCCAATTGCGCAATAACAGAGAGTAATTACTAACAAGCAAAGTTGATACCATGGAATCACAAACATCAACGCGGTTGCCATAAAGTAAAGGACTATCAGCATTTTTGTTCGCGGGTCCAGTGTGTGTAGAAATGACTTTACATTAAGATACATAAATAGATTCATCTTCGACATCCTTCTGTATCTGTACAGGCAAGCATTTCATCGACCGAGAGCAAGGTTTTCCCAAGGCGGTAGGAAAGATTTACAATGTGTGGAGTGCGCAAATGATGCGATTCAAGTTCTGAATCTTTGGAAAAAATATCCCTGGTTTTGCCGTAAAGTACAATCTTGCCATCGTTAACCACCGCAGTCTTATGCGCGTATTCCGCGACTACCCACATGGTATGGGTAATTATTATTATGGTATGCCCGTTTTCATTTAATTGTCGTACTAAATCCATCATCCTGCGCTGACCTGCGTAATCGAGTCCAGTGGTAGGTTCATCCAATATTATGATACGCGGTCGCGCAGATAATACAGACGCCACCGCAACACGCTGGCGGTCGCCCTTCAATAAGGTGAATGGGTCGGCCAGTTCCATGCCATCCAACTCGACAGCATGCAGCGATTCCCTAACCCGTTCTTTCACCTCTTCATCACCAATACCACGTAAGCGCGGACTAAACGCTACCTCGTCAAACACAGTCTCAGAAAATATCTGATGATCTGGATTCTGAAAAACATAGCCGACTTCTTTGCCGATTTCTAAGATTGAGTGCCTGGAAATATCTTTACCACAGACATTAACTGTTCCGTTTGTAGGCTGCAATAGTCCGTTAATATGCTTGACCAGAGTAGTTTTTCCAGATCCATTATGACCGAGGATTGCCAAAAACTCTCCCTGGCGCACCTGCAGATTTACTCCCGAAAGTGCCGTCGTGCCGTTAGGATAAGTATGTTCCAGATTTTCAATATTTATCAGCACATCACCGTAATTATTTTCGCGCTCAACATCTTTTTTAATTAATGCTTCATATCTATCATCTGACAGGATAAAACCTGATTTATTAAAAAAATCCAGCGCATCATCAGGAATAAGCGGATAATCTTCTCTGGCTATTTGTGTGAAATTGGAGAAATATTTGGGTATTTGCAATGGCATAATCCCGCATTCATCAAAGAGATTCATATCAGAAAGAATCTCTTTGGGTTTGCCAATGCTTCGAATTTTTCCATCTTTCAAAACAAGTACCCTGTCAGCATAAAGTGCTTCTTCTGTTTCGTGTTCAATAATTATCAGAGTAATTTTGTTTTCAGACCGCAGTTTTTCGGCAATGGTGAATACTCCCAATTTGCCGATTGGGTCAAGATCAGTTGTCGGTTCATCCATACATATTATTGATGGTTTGCCGGCAAGCACACTGCCGATGGCAAGCCGCTGTTTTTGTCCGCCGGATAATGTGGATGGTTCACGGTCAGAGAAGCCAGTCAACCCAACCACCGCCAGCATTTCGTCTATTATCGCGTCAAGCTTGTCATGTTCAACACCAAAATTTTCCGGAGCAAATGCGATTTCAATACGCACATTGGTAGAAAAAAGCTGATTTTCAAAATCCTGAAATACCAATCCGATTTCCCGTGCCATCTGCGCAACTGGTGTTTTCACGGCATTAATACCATTTATGGTAACATCTCCGGAAAGTTTTCCACGAATTAATGATGGAATAATACCATTCAGACAGTTCGCCAGGGTAGACTTGCCAGCACCAGACGGCCCGAGAATAACCAGAAACTCTCCCTCGCCAATATCAAGCGAGATATTATCAAGCGCATTTCTGTCAGTCTGGTCCTTATATCTAAAAGTCAGATTCTCGATTTCAATAGCGTTAGGCAAATAGTTACCCCTCTAATAGGAAGTCAATAATATTTTGGAATTTTATTCCTTCATGGTCGGTTATGTAGGTTTTGTCCATCGATAAAATTGTTTTTTCATAATTATCATTTATCGCTTTAAGCGGAGCAAGTTCCCGCGTTTTCACATCTTCGTTTAGCAGGCTTAATGTAACCTGATAATATTTTTTCGTATCTTGCATAACGGCGATAAAATCAATTTCATTCGTATAATACTTGCCGATAAATACCTGGTATCCTCGTCGCAATAGTTCGAAATAGACCACGGTTTCAAGTATATGACCAATATCATTGTCTGAATAACCCATCAGCATATTGCGGATACCAGTATCAACTACATAATACTTGGAAAGGGTTTTCAGCATTTCCTTACCTTTAATATCATAACGGTTAACCTGATAAATTATATATGCTTTTTCAAGCATATTTAGATAATCTGACACAGTAGTTGATTTTAAAATTTCACCTTTCACCTGACTGCTTATATACCCACTGATTTTGTTTGTTGATATTATGCTTCCTGTATTATTGATTACGAATTTCACAATTCTCTCAAGCAATGCCACATCTTTCAGTTTGTTGCGAAAAACCACATCTTTTACGATAACAGTATTGTAAACACCCTGTAGAAATTCATTTATTGTTACATTGTCTTGTGGTAGTGTTGTGACAGCAGGCAGGCATCCAAATTTTAGATATTGGTTAAACTTATCATCAATATTCCAGGTCGCGGGCAAATGTTCAAATTTAAGGTATTCGCTGAATGACAACGGTAACATTTTTATTTCAACATATCGTCCGGAAAGCAATGTTGATAACTCGGAAGATAACAAATAAGCATTTGAACCCGTAATATAAATATCAGTATCTGCCTCAATAGTTAGACTGTTTATAGCTTTTTCCCAATTCTTAACTTGCTGTATCTCATCAAGTAGCAGATAACACTTGCCTTCTTTTGGCATTTTCTCTTTTAAGAGTTTATACATTTCGCGATAATCAGTGATATCATCATATTGCATAAGTTCAAAGTTAATATCAATGATATTGTTAGAATCAACAGACTCTGACAACAATCGTTCCTTAAACAATTGCAATAGCGTAGACTTTCCGCAACGGCGAAGTCCCGTTATAATTTTAATCAGGCTATTATCTTTATACGCAAGTAGCCTTTCCATATATTTGTCACGCGAAATCATTGTTATGCACCTACATTGATAGTATACCACAAAACTTTTAAAAAATAAAAGTTTTACCCGTAGAGGGGCAAAACTTTTGTTTTTTTAGAGTTTTAGCAGGGAAAGACAGGGCAACCACAAGGGATTGCCCCTACAGGACGTAAAATCTAATCTGTCATTAGATAAATTGTTTATTAATATTCTGTCACCCACCAGAAACTACATTAAAACGAAATAATGTGGTCGTCGTCGAGACGCAAGGCCTTGCGTCTCTACCAGTCGGCGCAGATTGTTTGTAATATGATGAATTGTCGAAAATCAGCCGGACTTGCGTCCCTTTCCACACGGTGACTATTCATTTTCACGCTTCTTTTCTGGTCTTTTGCGAACTTTTGCGGTGAATATAATGAGTTATGGACAAAGTTCATATTAAGCATATTTGAAGAAAAATATTTAATCCTTATAAATCGATGTAAAAAAATGGTGTTTTCTTACTCGCTGAAACCAGTTATAATGGGGTTACCTTTGTTATCTGAAACGTTCCTAAGGGGGTATCCCATGCGTATTATCAGTTTATTAGCAGCTTTATGCTGCATTTTATGCAGTGTAGTTGTTGCTGAAGAATCGGCATCTGCGAAGTTTTCAACTTCGTCAGGACGACAGATTTTCTGGCGTGGCGAGGCGGTGGGACTTTCCTTATCGCTGCCGCTTGCTACATCGCGAGAAGTGATATTGTCAGTGGCTGACAAACGTCCTGCTGATGAAAAGTTACTGTATCGCGGAATGATTACCGTGCTGAATGGTAAGGGGTCACTTCATATCCTTCTGCCAACTGACCGGCTTGGTGCGGGAACCTACACCTTTACTGCAAGTGTAAAAGATACTAAAGCTGTTGTATTAAGAACCAGTATTACATTGCGCGAATCGACAGTTACATCGCCTGGAATGATAATTGATGAATCAAGCAGCAATATTGCCGCGAGTTCGAAAATTGCCCGCCAGACTGGAATGATTAACTTCATGACAGATGGACGTTTCAACGTGACAGATAAGCGAATGTCGGAAAGTCCAGAACAGTTAAATGGTATATTCGACCGTTTTGCTGATCAACAAATGCTATTTTGGAATCAGGATGCCAGTCGTCCTTTCAGCTTTTACCCTCCTCATTCTACAGACAACACTGATGGTGAATATCTGCGCCGGATGATTATTGGCAATACGGTGATGATGCGCTACCCATCTTTTGCCGGGCAATTGTTTGACTACGACCCAACCGGGTTTATTGGTCATTACAATGGTCTGGTTACTTATTGGGGATGGGGTAATGATACCTTGCGGCAAGGGTTGAAAAGCTATCTGGAGGCAGATGAAAAGGCACTTTACGATAATTTTCGCAAGCTGACGGGGGAAGAACCACTTACCGCTGCTGAGTCGTTGCAACTTGCGGTTGCGCTGCATGTACCAGAAGCCATGGGTTATATCGACCTACCAAGTAGACGCTGGGCAGAGCAGATAGCCACACGTGGTTTGCCAATGGAACCAGCGCAATTAGCTGAATTAAAGCAGCGGGCTTTTGCCTGGTATGGTTATTTAATGACGCTGAATCAGCGACGCTATGCAAACTATGTACCGGCGCTACGCGCAATCGACCCTACACTGACTTTCTCGACCAGCAACACTATTAATCATAGTCGACCCCGCGACGGTGCATACCACGCGGCATCCTATCAACCACTCGATTTTCGCTATGTAGCAGTGTGGGACGATCAGGGTGGAGCTCCAGAACATATCTACGAAACAGCATTGGCGGCTACACTATTGAATGCCAACCGTGCTGCAAACCAGCCGTTATGGATAGACACTGTATTCGGTATGCAGAACGGCAATCATTTCCGCAATGCTGTGCTGCTTGCCGGACGAGGTGCACAAGGCACTGGTTATGCGATGGAGATGGGTTCCAATTTGTCGGGACCACCGGCAAATGCACTTAAGACTAATGAGCCGATTAATCAGGAAATATCGTTGAATGGCAAGTTTTTTGAACGATTTGGTGGATTATTTGCCAATGCACAACGCGCACCGAAACTTGGTCTACTCTACTCAAAACGACAGTGCATAATTACACCATATTCTCAATCTTATGTAGATGGCATGGTGAAAGCGATATATCTGCTATCACATATCGGTTTACCGCCGGAATTGATAACTGAAGAGATGCTCGAACGCGGTATACCTGCGGGAATTGATGCTATAGTTGTACTGCGCCAGTCGGAAAGTTTACCAATATTATCAGCGAAAGGACTTAGCGACTTCGTGGCACGTGGAGGACGGGTCATAGCTGATACTAACAGCACAGTTGAATGGGATTTTCTCGAACGTTCATCCGCTCTTGATTTACCATTTTTTGATCTCGGTCATCCATATAATGCCGCTACAGCGTATAATCGCCAGGATGCAACCATCGGTGAATTGCGAACATTAGCGGCCCAGCGATGTCCACAATTACGCGCATTATTGCAAGGCACAATAAGCCAACTACCGCTTGATGCCACAAATCCCGATGTGGCTGTAAGCACATTGCAAGGTGGAGCGGGGAATTTCGTTGCCGTGGCAAACGATAGTATGCTGGATTTTTCAGCAATGTTTACTAAAGAACAGCAAATGACCCTCGATTACCAGCGACTATTCGTCGGTCATGGTGTCGGTGCCATTGGCAGTTGGATGCCGTTACGAACAGAATTACTACTCAGTCCTGCTCTGGGGGTGAATACTGCGGTATATGATTTATTTACCATGTCTCGCTTGCCTGTCAGCCGCAAAGGTGGCGCGCGTATAGTGAATTGCGACATGACTGGGGTATCCGGACGATTATTGGCGGTTTACCCCGTCACAGTTGGCAATGGACAATTATCGGCATTGCAGACAGTAAATGCTGGTGATTCAATAGAATATGAATATCATGCCACAGATACTTCCGGCAAACCGTTGGCCGGCGTGGTTCCTGTTAAAATTATAATGATGTCATCAGATGGCACTCAAAAAATTGCACTTTACCGCGCTACTGACTCACAAGGTGTATTGCGCAGCACTATTCCCACAGGAGCTTGCGATTTGGCAGGTACATATACGCTGAAGGTTCAACAATTATTAGATGGTGGCAATGTAGAATTGCCAATTAAATTGAAATCCGGCAATTTCCCGACTGCAATTGTTCTGCAAGGTGCACAGGTGCGTGACCCACAAAACATAAAGGCTTTTCTTGCCGAAAAGCCGGAGATAGTTATCCCTGTTTTTGATGCTATATTGCTCCCGATGGCGAAAACGCTGGCAGCAGGATTGGTAAAACAAGGTGTGGTAGCACGGGTTTGGGAAAATCCTCCGATGGTGAATTATACATTGGGATATGCCGTGACAGATGAAGAACGTCCGAATAATGAAAAAGTGTTGCGCGGCGAGGCAATTGGTGACGTACAGTTCCGCAACATGGTAAATCATGTAAACGGCAATTTTTATGGTTCAGCAATGACCGGATTCCGGTATGGCAAGCATATTTTACTGTTAGGGATTCCCGGCAAAAACCGCGTTCTCGATGGTGTAAAAGCATCTGGACTGCTCTGGACCGACCGTGCTACTGAAGAAACTGGTAGTGCATTAGTACAACAATTGCCATGGGCACTTGGTCTGCGTGCGGAGACAATCGTTGTGATGGGAGCAGATATTGTTGGAGTAGAGTCCGGTGTGAAAGCACTGCTGAACCTGCCAGTAAGTGATGCGGTTACCGACGGAGTGCGCAATGCACGAAGTGGAGTGATTCAAGGACACGGTGTGCCATTGATGAAACAAACAGTCGCTTCGACAAAAAAACTTACTTCGATACAGAAAAGTGTACCAACTGTTAAAGTACCTGCCAACAATCAACAACAGTTAAAAGATTTTGCGTTAGTTTCAGTAACAGATGTACAGGAGATGGGTGAAAATTTAGTTGTAACTCTTGCACGTTTCGGCAATTCAGTTGCAGTGGTGAAGAAAGATGGAAAAACTATTATTCTTCCTGCAATATCAAGCAGCGCGCAGGCACATTGTGGACAATCGATAATAGTCACTGCCACTACCGGTATAACATCCGCATGGTCTGTTGATGGCCGACCATTATGGCGTGCAATGGGGAATTTTAAATCCATCATTCCCGGCACTGACGATGTGCTGGTAGAAAGTGATGAGAAAGTAAGTGACAACCGTATGTTGGCGGCTGGCGAAGCGGCAAAACTCGATAAACTTATTTATCGGGTAACCCCTACCGGCGACAGCAGTATATTCACAGATGCTCTGCCACAAATTATTAATAAACCTGACATCTTTAAAACAGAGCCTATTACCGAAAAAAGTGGCCATGATGATATTTTAAAAGGCATAAAGGTTACCGATACCCGCACTGGTAAAGAAATAAAAGGGTTTACACTTAGCGCAGAAAAGGCAGCATGGAACTTGCCATACCAGGTGTGCGAGACAATAAAAACCGGCAGTAAGGGTGAAGTTTTAATAGCTTTTCGTCGTTTTATTGGCAATAACAGCGTGCAAATTAAACTATTAAAAAACAATGAATATTTTGAATATTCAGTAAATAATGAATATCTGACTGACGCTGCGCTTTCCGACGATGAGTCTGTTGTAGCAATTTCTGGTTCAGAAGGAACTGTGCGACTGATTACCCCGGATGGGAAACCAATCACCACCGCAATGACCGGTGCATTCCCGCGAATTTTCCCATTACATTCAGGTTTCTTGATAGGTACTGCAGATGGACAACTTTTCACCTTGCAGGCAGATGGTAAGATATCTTCTCTTGACTTGCTGGCTATCCCGGCACCATCACCAGAGGAAGAATATCGTGTAGCTCGAACGACAAAGCTGATCACCTGGTCCAACCCGGCACTATTTTCCGGCAAGGTAGCATTGAATAAGTTCTACTGGTATTTACTCGATGCTGATAACACGCCGAAGATGATTAATTTTGCACCGGGTAACGCATTGGATTTCCGCTGGCTTGATATTGCACAGGGTCTGGTGAAAATTCCAGTAGCTAAATCATATACCGTGACCATGCGCGCTGCGGCAAAATATTTCGATGACACACCGCTTGCACAGTCCTCCTGGGGAAGTATTCTAAAAATGCGTGGGGAGATTATCAAAAACGAACGTCCCTCCCCCACATTCCAAATATGGGTCGATGGCAAAGTAATATCTACCGTTACTCCACAAGGTGGCATACTGCAACCATTTGTCACACCAGCCATAAAAGAAGGTTG
>JBIJDE010000622.1:0-2778 GCA_044344305.1 Armatimonadota bacterium | reverse complement strand
TATAGGTGCTAATTTAGCCAGCTGATTGATACTAAAATAATAATCGACAGCATTAATTACCGAGAATTTGTTGCCTGCACCAGACATGTGGAATACTTTTATTTTCATTATTATTTATATTCTGTAAACTCAAAGTAACAAGACATCAGTGTTTCTGAAATTTCATTATGCAATAATCCATTTGTTGCCAGCATATTGTTATCTTTGATCCAATATGGTTCAGAATTATATTGTGTAATTTTACCACCTGCTTCTTGAACGATGAGTACACCCGCAGCAACGTCCCATGGGTTTAAATCAATTTCCCAGAATCCATCAAATCTTCCGCAGGCAACATAAGCCAGATCAAGTGCAGCAGATCCTAGCCTTCTGATAGGAATTCCTCTCCTGATTATTCCGATAAAATGATCAATACAATGTCCTGGATTCTTATGAACGTTATACGGAAATCCCGTTACAAGGAAAGCTGATTCAAGTTGATTACATAAAGATGGTTTAATCGGAATGTCGTTCATTGTAGCACCCTGACCTCTCACTGCAACGAATAGTTCATTCAAGCATGGATGATACACAACTCCAACAAGAATCTCATTTCCTTTAACTGCTGCAATACTAACACTGAAAATTGGTAGGTTATGAGCAAAGTTAACAGTGCCATCTAATGGATCAATTACCCATTGTATTGTATCAGAACTCAAATTACTTTCTCCACTTTCTTCAGCAAGAAATGAATGATCTGGAAACCGAGAACTAATAAAATCTATTATGAATTTTTCAGATTTATGATCAAATTCGGTTACAAGATTGTTTATTCCATCCTTATTCGAAATTTTAAAAGTAGTACCAAAGCCATCCATTAGAATTGAACCAGCTCCAAGTGCGGCTTCAATCGCTGTCTTTTTTAATTCGTCTAACACGTTATCTCCAATTTCATTAAATGATTACTACAAATCTAAGAATTTATATTAAATGATAATAAATCATAGTTTTATTTTAATTTTTTTTATTTTTGTATGATTATATCATGAAATTTTAAAGACTATATATGACCAGAATTAATTTTTCAAGTAAATACCTTTTTTTATTGTTTTTCTCTCTATCAATTTCTACTTTTAATGGCTTATCTCAGATTGACAATTATGAGTTATCCGGAGCTAAGCCAGGTGTTCTTGATACATTGGCAATGCAAACATCGCAAAAAATTGTGTCTGAATCAACAGGAATACTTGAGAAAGAAATTGATCCGGAAAAATACATTGTTGGTCCGGGTGATGTGATCACTTTAGCAATTCTAACAACTAAGACTAAAGAATATGATTTAATGATTTCTCCAGATGGTTCGATTCTCTTACCAGATGCAGGAACAGTTATGCTAAAAGGGAAGAGTTTTGCCCAGTCGGAAAAACTAATTAAAGAGAAGATAAAAAAAGTATTTAAGACAGATGAAGTATATTTAATTCTTAAGGATTTACGAAAGTTCAAAGTAATCATAAGCGGATCAGTGAAAAAGACTGCAATTGTTACTGCATCTGCAGTAGACAGGGTTTCAGAAATCATTGAAAAGGCAGGTGGATTAAAGCCAGATGGTTCAGTTCGTAAAATTCAGCTTTATCGAGCTGGTAGTTCCAAACCAATAATTGTTGATTTAATAAAGTTTTTCAGAACTCAAGATGAAAATGCCAATCCGACAGTTCTCGGAGGAGATCATATTGTCATTCCCCCAATAAGCAAGAACCAAACTATTACTATTAGTGGAGATGTTCCATTTCCTGGAAGTTTTGAGTATAATTCTGATGATTCCTTGGCGGATCTTGTAAGATTTGCTAATGGTTTTTATCCTACTTCATTTCTCGATAGTGTAGAATACGTTCAAAAGTTTGAAGAATCTGATGAATTTAGAATAAAGTACTTGAATTTAAAATCTTGGAGGGTTATATCTGAGATTGATGAATATCCAGAATTGAATTTACCTCTGAAAAGTGGTGATAGAATTTATATAAAGAAAGATCCTTTTTATAAAGATGCACAAGAAGTTGTTATTGTTGGAGAAGTAAAGTTTCCTGGTAAATATGCAGTTGATGGGAGAACAACAAGGGTAAGTAATATTCTGCAAAAAGCAGGTGGCATCACTGATAAGGCTGCACTAGATGCTTCTATGCTAATTCGTCAATCTGAAATAGGGGTTCCTGACAAAGAAATGGAAAGATTAAGACGAACACCAACTAATGAAATGTCAGAAAATGAATATAGATACTTCCAGTCTAAAGCTTCTGAGCAGCAAGGTGTAATGGCTATCAACTTTAATACATTAATGAACAATCCTAATTCTGTTGATAATATTGTTTTGCTTAATAAAGATTCAATCGTTATAACTGAAAAGAAGTATTTTATTAATGTGCAGGGAAGAGTTAATAATCCTGGTTTGGTTGTATTTAATTCCAAGGAAAATTATTTAGATTACATTAATTCGGCTGGCGGCTTTGGTTTTCGTGCCGATGCTTCTTCAACTCTAATAGTTAAATCAAAAGGACAGCAATTTTTAGCAGAAAGCAGGAATTATCAGCTTGAACCTGGTGATAACATCTTAGTTCCTCCAAAAACTGAAACAAAATTAGGAGAAATTTTATTAACATCATTAACAGTAACTGTTCAGCTTTTGACAATTGCTGGCGTTATTATTGCAGTTTTAAAAACAAAGTAGAGAAATATAATGTCCAATAATATTTTGAAAGTTGAACCTGAAGAGATTAGTTTTAGCAAAATTATTATACTAATCCG
>JBIJDE010000621.1:0-2781 GCA_044344305.1 Armatimonadota bacterium | reverse complement strand
ATTCCCGGGCAAGCCTATTGTTTTTTCAAGCCAATCTTGATTAATTTCAATATAGTAAGATTTAATTAATTCAGAGATATATTTTTTTATGAATATAGCTTTCTTTTCTATTAATAGCTTTTTTTTAATTTCTTTCGCTACTTGTTCGTATTTTTTTCCATTATACTCTGCTTTATGACCATTATAATAGACCTTCCCTTCGGTATCGTTTGACGTCAATTTTTCAGTCAATGATTTTTTATACCTGACTATTAATTCATTATCCGTAATTTTTAGCTTGTTTTTTCCGGCCCATTCCTTCGCCTTGTCTAACATCAACATATTTATTGTCAAATCTTCTAAAATTGTGAACTTGCTTTTCGATATATTACTTTTTTTCTTAATTTCATCATTTAACATTGATATTGTTATCTCTACGTTGTCAGCCAATATTATCAAATCTATTGGCAATATCGTTACTCTCGCTTCATTTAGACGACTGCTATTCAAATTTTTATAAACATCACCCAATCTATCACTTGATGTAGATGGTTGATATACATTACAAGTTTTACATTTTTCATCTTGCGCATATGTAAACAAGAAGAAACTTGATAAAAGTAAGATTATGATAATTCTGCTCATAGATTTATTTTACCCTATTTCGCATGAAAAACCACTGTAAATAATTTTTATTTCTATTGAGAATTAATAAAAATCCTGTCATAATAACTTCAGGGAGAAAATTTACATGGATAATCAACAATTACAGAAAATCGGTAAAATAATTTTAGTCCTTTTGGCAATAGTTTTACTGATATATATTGGCTCGTTTATACTTCAATTCCTGGTTGGTACTGTGGTATTGCTAATCAAGTTAGTTATTGGTGCTGTTGTAGTTGGTTTATTATATTTAGCATGGTTATTTTATTCAAAATTTAAAAAGAAGTAATTCCAACACTACCTTCGATATAGAATATAATCTGCGATTTTAATCCTTTATTAAAATCGCAGATAAAAGATGGGGTTTCATTATGAATATCGTACCTTTTCCACGTAATTTCACTGTAACAGACAGCAATTCTTTCGGAATTAAAGATGTCACCTGGAAAATATCTGCCAGTTTACTTGAAAACCCAGCTATTTCACATAAATTAATTAAATTATCATTAAAGTATGAATCCATTCCTTCCACTAAACTGCGTATTAAAGCCGGTAATATCTCAGATACTGTATTCACGCCAAATAAAGTTCAAGGTTATTATTTGAAGATTACGCAAAATGGCTTAATTCTGGAAGGTACAGATATTGATGGCATTTTCTGGGGATTGGTAACTATCGAGCAATTATTAAATCACGGCAAAACTCTTCCATCAGTAGAAATTACTGACTGGCCGCAAGTTACATATAGAGGACATCATGATGATATTTCTCGAAAACAAGTAAGCACTGTTGGCGGATTCAAAGAAATTATTCGTCATTTATCCCGATTCAAGTTTAATCAATATATGCTTTACATCGAAGATATGCTGCACTTGAAGCATTTCCCAACGATTGGAGAAGGTCGCGGAAAATTAATGCCAGCAGAAGTCAGTGAAATTGTACATCAGGGAAAACTGCATAATGTTGACGTTATTCCATCATTTCAGTTAATTGGACATCAGGAAAATTTGTTGGCAAAACCAGAATTTAGCCATTTAGGAAGAAAAGTTTTTCAGTCCATGAGTAGTCTTGATCCGAATAATCCGGCGGTACGTGAATATTTGAAAATTGCGATTAAGGAAGTATGTCAATTATTTCCATCAAACTATTTCTTTATGGGATTTGATGAAACGCAGGGAGTAGATAAAGATACTTTCATTAAACACGCAAACTGGTGTGCAGAAGAAATAATAAAACATGGCAAAACCCCGGGTATGTGGGTTGATATGATATATAACCATTTTGGGTATGAAACTGTTAAGGAATTGCATCCTGCTATATTAATAGGCAATTGGAATTATCGACCAAAAAGTAATCCTGTTCTTCATCAACGCGAATTAATTGCCCAGGGAAGAAAATTGTGGGGATTTGGCGGTTATAATAGCTGGTGTGCCTTTATGCCAGATTTTAAGGATGCTAAAGAAAATGATATTGACATTTGGGCTGTTGAATATGAAAATGAAGAAGATAGCTACCTTGCCTGCACACAATGGGGCGATAATGGCTACGAAAACAGCAGGATAATGTGTTGGAACTTATTCGCGTATTTTGGCGAACGCGCTTGGAGTGGAATAAATACACCTGATAATTTCGAAGAAAGATTCCGCAATATTTTTTATGGTGCTCCCCTTCCAAAACTTGATATTATTATTGGTATTGCAAATGAATTACAAATTAATCCGGGAACATACTGGAGAATGCATCGACTAAATGCACCAGGTTATATGAGAACTGTTACTGCTAAGCCAGAACTTATAACGAAAGCAATCCATGACGAAAAAATATTAACTGAAGCATTGCAAGTTATCATTGAATGCAAAAAAGATACAGTTCGTGAAGTTGAACACCTTGACCATTTCACATTGGCAATAGAACGTAGCCTAACCGTAACGAAAAGAATACTTTTTGCCGCAGATATTGAAAAAGACGTTAATTCAGTAATATCATCTTTATCAAATAGTCGAGAAAATTATAAAAAAGTATGGTTGCGGCATAACAAAGTTGAGAATATTGAAGTATCACTAAAGGTATTTGATGATGCTATTGCAAGTTATCACCAGACTAAGGATCCTATAAATGATTACATGTATATTCCTATCA
>JBIJDE010000620.1:0-2785 GCA_044344305.1 Armatimonadota bacterium | reverse complement strand
ATCATCCAACAGGTGAAATCGTTTAGCTATAGCATCTTTCACCTCGTTATCTAAAAAAAGTTCTATATAATGTACTCTGTCAGGACACTTTTCACGTTTGATACAAGCAACGAAATCTTGCCAATTTGGGACAACCTTATTATTTAACATCATAATCCACCTAAAAATAGTTATAAAAAAATGTAAAATTAAGTATATTGTTAACTTTTTAACAACATAGGTGTCAAAAAAAATTGATGGAACAAGTACAACAAGATAAAAAAACAATATTTCCTGTTATTATCCAATATATTACACAGGTAGCAGCGATTGCTATTGCAATTAAAGCCTTAACATTTTCTCCTGCTGCAAATATTATGGTAATTTTGCCATTAGTACCGGTTTCCCTGCTGACACTGGTGCTTTTCTTTATACCATTATCGAAAAACACCCTTCTACCGGGTATCGGTGGCGGTATTATTTTAGCTCTTTTCAGTTATGCAAGTATAGGGCAATTCATTACAACTTCAGTCACTTTTGTACAACCAGCTACAGATTTCATTCCCAAAATAGCTCCTTTAATCATCGTAACAGGAATAATTGTACTGGTACTAACAGTTTGTGCTAACCGTGGAGAGAAAAAATATTCATCATTTGGTTCTTATGCTTTAATTGGTTCAATTTTCATAATTTCACTGACAACATTTTTCTTCTTTGCCTTTACAAAATGGTTGCTTGTAAAATATCTGATTGAAGCTGGAAACATGATAAAGATGATTTCATTTGCATTGATAATTGGCTTTTCTATATATATTGGTGATCATGCCATGCCGCGAAATAAAAATTATCCTATCTGGCCTGTTGTATCGGTAATTCTTGTTATTTTATATGCCATGAAGATGATGGGGGTAAAGGGATGACCACTAATTGCTGTAAAAAAGAATGCAAAATTACAAATTGCCTTGAAAAAGCTTTATTCTGGTTGGGTGTAATTGCGATTACCTTCTCGCCTACCCAACTCTCAATCATCGGAAAATTTACACCGTCTGATTTAGCACTAATTTTTGCCGGTATTGCCTGGGTAGCGTTGCTTATTATTAAACGAGATAAATTAATGCTTGCACCAATTTCAAATTGGATATTTGCAGCCATTATCATCTTCAGCATCCTCGGTATTGTCGCCGCATTAGCACCAGAATCAATATCCGCCATAAAAACCCCGGAGATGATGGTGAAAATTAAAGATGGAATAAAACAAGCCATAACCCAGGATATAGCAAAAATTATTATTTATCTCATCGTTGGCGTGGGAATTTACCGTGCTGTATTCACCGACCAGCAGCGAATACGGATTGCTGGCTACGGCTTGCTGATTGGTGTGACATTTGCTGTCGGGTTAGGGGTCTATCAACGCATTCAACTAAAGAATAATTACCAGCCAGACCGCCAAAAACGGATTGTTTTCGCCAGTAATTTCGATCGATTAAGCGACGAAGATAAAGTAATATTTGAAAAAGAAAACAAAAAAGTTATCATGGGCATGTGGAAAATTGATGAGAATGGAAATAACATATTTACCCCTTGTTCAAAGTTTAAAGCATATTTGATAGCAGAAACTCCTATTCAGGTTTGTTCCACATTTGGTTCATGGTCAGACCATGGTTATATGCCATCCCGTTTTGGATATTGCGCATTTCTCGCCTTAGCAATTCCATTTTTATTAATTTTACTCGCTTCTGAAAGTAAAGTTTGGATTAGATTATGGATTGCACTGGTTATAACTGGTGCGGGTATATCTTTCCTTGCTGGATACCTATTCCCCGCATTAATTGCAGGCCTGATTTTTACTTCAATTTTATTGCGAGACAAAAATCGAATATTTGCTTGTTCTTTAACGGCAGCTTTAATATTGATAGCAATTATTCCATGGCATAACCGCCGTGAAATATTTATTGAACCATATCAGATGACGGTAAATAAGGCTGATGCCGATTATTATTATGAAGGAAAACCTGCACTGAAAAAGATTTGGGGAGAGCAACAATCAGCATTAAATGCCTTACGTTCATCCCCATTGTATGGATCCGGCCCTGCAACATTCGGTGAAATGGCAGGCAGGTCTTATGATACTATGGGTGATTTAGAAAAACAGCGATTAGAACCTGATGCTCATAGTGGTTACCTGATAACCGCTATCCAAAGTGGTATTTTGGGTCTGGGTGCTCTATTCATGATTTTATGTTTTTATTTCAATTCTGCATTAAAAACCCTTAAGTCTGGCGGCAACATCTGGGTATTAGCATCTACAGGTGCAATAATAGCGTTATCATTACTGCTTCTATTCACATATCCAATGGTACGCGGTACCGGCACATTAATCGCTATGATAATGGGTATTATAGCAAACGGAGCAACTTTAACAACAAATCTGCGTATAACAAATAACAATAGTAATGGAGAAAAACAATGAAAATCAACAAAATTATTACAATCGCAGCTATAATGCTGGGATTAACCGCAACGGTATTCGCTGCTTCTACCCGTGTAGTATGGGAAGCGGAAACTGCCAAGATTGAAAACGGCAATAGCCTGAAGATTGAAAAATACAAAAAAGACCCAAGCGGTAAAGTATCCGGTACTACAGAGAAAAATGTATTGGCAATTGCAAAGCTGCCTGCCGGCCAGAAAATCAAACCTGATTCAGGAGTTTATAACATTAACATACCTGAAGACGGGGTGTATTATTTGCACGTTCGTGCTTTATGGTCTACTGGTTGCGGTAATTCAGTAGGTTTTAAAGTATCTG
>JBIJDE010000619.1:0-2791 GCA_044344305.1 Armatimonadota bacterium | reverse complement strand
AGCGGCACAATCTATAACCCAATCTGCAGCTGGAAGTGCATGCAAATCACTTGATTGTCGTACATCACCATGATAAAGTGGCACTTCAAGTTTACGCAAAGATTTTATATTTTGTTCGCTTCCGCGTCGCGAAAGGTTATCTATACCAAAGACGTTTATTTCTGGATACGCATCACGTAAATACTGAGTAATATGTGAACCTACGTAACCACAAATTCCAGTAATTAAACATTTCATAAAACACCTCGCACATTCCACCCAGTAACAATTTCTTCAAAAATTTGTTCTAAAGAAATTGAAATATCCCATGAAGGATAATGATTTCGCATTTTATTTAAATTTGAGATATAACAAATATGATCTCCTATTCGATTTTGATCAATATATTCGTAGCGCATAGGTTTACCGCATAGTCCTTCAACTAATGCAACAGCTTCTAATATTGAACATGAATTTTCACGACCACCACCTATATTATAAACCTCAGCACAACGAGGTGATGAAGCAAAAGCCGCTATGAAACGCGCGACATCAAAAGCATGAATATTATCTCGAACTTGCTTACCTTTATATCCATAAATACGATATAAACCTTCTTCAAGATTTACTTTTATAAGGTAACTAAGGAACCCATGCAATTCTACCCCAGAGTGGTTTGGACCAGTAAGACACCCGCCACGAAGACAACATGTTGGCATGCCAAAATAACGTCCATATTCCTGTACCATTATATCAGCAGCAACCTTGGAAGCACCAAATATTGAGTGTTTAGTTTGGTCAATTCGAAAACTTTCACTTATCCCATTTATATAACATGGATCTTCATAATCCCAACGTGTTTTCAGCTCAATCAAAGAAATTTCATTAGGTGCGTCACCATAAACTTTGTTTGTTGACATGTAAACGAATGGTGACTCTGGTACTGCCAAACGTGTACCTTCCAGCATATTGAGTGTACCGACAGCATTAACATCAAAGTCATCAAATGGACGAGAAGCTGCCAAATCGTGACTTGGTTGCGCTGCAGCGTGAATTATTAGTTCAGGTTTAATATCATTAATAAACTTAACAACAGTTAACCGGTCACGAATATCTATCTCGTGATGGCGAAAATTCGTATACTTCTTTAATAATTCCTGCTGATTCCACCTTGTATCGCCTTGAGGTCCAAAGAAGTCAGCACGCATATTATTATCAACACCATGGATGATATGACCTTCCGATGCAAAAAAACGAACTACTTCGCTTCCGATAAGCCCATTTGAACCAGTAATAATAATTTTCATAAATGTAATCCCTTTTAAATTATCTAAAAGTCTTTATTTTCAAACATTTATTTAATTGAACGTCATTAGTGTTTATTAAATATGATATGTTTTTAAATGACTTTGATTTTAACATAGTATAATTTCCAATTCTTTCAATTGAATACCTTTACCGTGGAAAATCCAGTCGTGAAATTTCTATACTGTATGGTGATACATATCCAATATCACCTATACCAGAAATAGTAGTAATTTTGATAGAAATTACTGTCTTTGACTCCAACAATTGTAACCATTTTGGAGAAGCGAAATTGGCAAAAGATTCTTGATTTTCAAGAAACGGTGATAATAAAAAACCGGCTTCTGCAACTTTAGGAATTAAACGATAAGTACATATTTTACCATCTTTTGTTGTTAACGTTATATTTATAAGCGTCGGAGGGAATAGTATTGTGGACGTTTTACCAATAATAGTCTGTTTCAAATTTATCTTTACCCAAAGTGAAGTCTTTACATTGGGCAGTATAATAGTCTCACCCAAATGTGCAGTAACTTCCTTTATTTGTTGAATCTTATAAGCTAATGGAATAGATTTTTTATGCAACTGTAAAAAATTTGATGATACTCCCATGATATCATAGTGGGTCAACAATTCAGGCCAAGATAAACCATCATCCATAGCCGGAAAACGATGATCGATAGGATCAATCATAAAAAAAATATTTTTTGGTGCTGAGTTACCATTAACAAACGAAGCATTTATCGATGCGAGTTCTGATGTATATGCTGCATAACTCTGAAAAATGGGACGCGGGGTATATTCTAATCCATTTGCAATTAATATTGTTTGATGAAAAGGATAAATATCTGTAGTACCTTGGCAAACAGGTAATGGAAATTGCTGTTGTATTTTATCTAAATTTTGTTTATATATATAATCAAAATTCTTTCTTTTATGAAAAAAATTATAAGATGATATCATAGATTTTGGGATATTGTGAAATGTATTTATAAATCCATATACAGGTTGCAATATATTGTTACAATATTTCCCGTAACCGAATAATAATAATGAGAAAAAGCATACCATTAGGAATAGATACATAACACGCGCAATAAACCTGGACTCATATTTCCATATCAAAGGAATTAATATAATAGTTAAAAGAAAATTAAAAGAAAACGTCAGTAAAATATGCCCATCAAAGCGTGTATGACCTGCTTTATATATTATATAACACATGATAATGATTGCTAAATTAGGTAAAATACAACGAATTTTATCTTGACACCATTTAATATTAGTAACTATAATTATAAATATAACATTTAATATAATAACAATTATTTCTTCTAAAAATTTCCATACAGATATCGGTGTTGACATCGCTTCATTATACCCTATACTCATCTGAAAAGAGCGGTTAAAATATATCAAGAAATTATAAAGTGATTGTTGTAAAACCAACCAAAGACAAATTATTGAAAGAGCATAGATCAAAAAAAAATATGGAATTTTCTTTTGA
>JBIJDE010000398.1:0-4903 GCA_044344305.1 Armatimonadota bacterium | reverse complement strand
TATCTTATTTTAGAGGGTGAAGGTGAAATGGAGTTGGATGATGATATTATCCCGGTGAAACCGTTAACCGCTATTTTTATAAAACCAGGTTGTCGGCACCGTGCATTGGGCAATATGAAGATAGTCAATATACCGGTGCCATCATTTGACCCGAATGATGAATGGTTTGATTAATCAGGATTTTGTGAAACCTGATTAAATTGTAGGGAATGTTGTCATAAACATTCGAGAATTATATGGAGATAGTCAAAAGATTGTCATATAGCCATTTTAAAGGTTTATAAATATTAGCACGCAAACCACATCGATTTCATTTAATGATTTTAAAACTAATATCATGCGCTTTATTGACCGTTGCAGCGTTGCTGCCGGGGTGGCTGATATGGCGGTCTGGAATGCTATTCTCAAGATAGATTTTCATCTCTATATAACCACGTAATGTATATCATTTTTATAATTCAGAATCAGTCCGCACAGATTTTCTGCATTCACCTGGGGTTATGCCATAAGCGGTTTTAAAAGCTATATGCAGGTAATGCGGGTTGCCAAACCCGGTTTGTTCGGCTACTTCTTTTATTGTTAATTGGGGATTTGATTGTAGTAATGCCATTGCTTTACGCAAGCGAGTCTGTATCAGGTAATCTTTGGGTGATATCCCTGTATATCGCCGGAATAGTTTACGAAACTGCACAGTGCTGATATTTGCATCCTGTGCTAACTTTTCCACAGTTACTGATTCAGTAAAATTATTAATGATGGTATATACAGCACTCCACATGCGCGGATCATCTGCTGTTGGGACATCGCGAACCGGGTTATTTTGCATCACCTGATGCAACAGGAAAGATCGCAGCCATGGTTCACCATAACTGCGGCCTAATTCCAGTGATTTACCAATTAAATATGTCAGTAATGACAACTGCCCAATCCACATTTCCGGATAATCAAGTTTCCCGAATGATGAACTGAATACCGCGAATAACGGCAGATTTTGATGAGTATATGCATGGGCATGCAATGAAAAAACCTCAAAGTAATCGCAATCATCCGCCATATACGCCTCATGTTCTACCCCCTCGGCAACCATCATAAATTCACCGGGGCCTATGGTGCGTTCTTCATTTCCTACACGGCATTTCAGACGGCCAATTTTTGGCACATACAGATAACTGTCTGCTAAACGACGACATGGAATAATATCTGTTATCGTCATCCACCAGAAATTGCATGATATTAATGCTATGTTGCTTTTCGCCAGAATAAGTTCAGCCTGCTGTCGCTGGCTGTCATTCATCAGGTCTGGCAATGCGGAAATATTTTGCATAGTTTCGAATCCTATACTAAAAAGAGCGTTTAATAGACTATACATGCCATCGTTGTTGCTATATTATAATAAATAACATGACATCCCAGTGTAATTTTAGATAAAAAAGGAGAAAATTATGAAAAGAAATCAAAAAGGTTTCACCCTTATTGAATTGCTGGCCTCCTGGCACGCTATGATGCACGAACGAACTCACCGGAAGTAATTTACCAATCTGGTATCCGGCGCGTTGTAGAGTTAAGATCTTCCTGATTTACTCATTTCTATCAAACCAATGTAAGTGAAAATCCGTCGACCTGTTGATGCCTTCGGAAAATCTGATATAATGAAGAACGCTGAAAAGTAAAAGGTGAATAATAAATGATGAACTCAATCGAGCGCATTCGCGCGGTGATTAACGGAGAACAGCCGGATCGGGCTCCCATGTTCGACTTGTTGCGCAATACGTCGGTGATTGAACATTTCACCGGCCAGCGGTTGACCGTCGAGAACGGGGCGGAACTTGTATACAAGGCATACGCACCTGCAATTGATGGAACACGGCCGCTGGTCAAGTCGCCTAATGCAGAACGGACTGAAGTGCTGCCCGATGGGCGTCGTCAGGTAGTGCAACGCTGGACTATATGGACGGAGCACCGGCATTTTTCCGACAGTGAGGCATACGCACGTGAGAAGATCGACTGGTTGTCTGGTTTTGATCCAACATGGACAGAGTGGAACCGGCAAAGTCAGGATGACGAATTGGCAGTTATTACCGGACAGCGCAGTCAACTGGGCGATGTATTCTTATTTCCGGGTATTCCCGCCGGTCCTTCACTAATGGGACTTTATGGAGAGGTAGGTCTCGAAGATTTTTCATATTTTCTGGCTGACTGTCCTGATGTGATTGTGGAGTTAATGGAGATGAATACGGTGCGGGCTGAGAACTGGTACAGTCACTTGCCGGAAGGGCATGGCATCGAGGCTGGTTTTCTGGGCGACGACATTGCATATAAGTCCGGCCCGTTGCTGAGTCCGGCTTGGATGCGTGAACATTACTTTCCGCGGTTGGCGCGTACTATCGCTGCTGCCCATGCCCGCGGCATCAGGGTGCTGTTCCATTCCGACGGCAACCTGAATCCTATACTGGATGATTTGGTGGCGGCGGGGATTGACGGACTGAATCCGATTGAGATTCTGGCAGGAATGGATGTAGGGGATATTCACAAGCGGTATCCGCATATCTTTATGGCCGGCGGCATTGATGTGTCGCAATTGTTGCCGTTCGGCACGCCGGGGCAGGTGCGCGACGCGGTTCGCAAGGCTATTGACGATGCAGAAGGCCGTATAATGATTGGCAGCAGCACGGAACTTAATGAGGATGTCCCACTGGATAACTTCTTGTCTTTGCGTATGGCGGTGTTGGAACGGTGAAATTATCAAGACTGAGTATTAATAATTTTGTCATCATAAACGGTTTGCTGCCGGTGTTAGTAGTGGTAATTCTGTGGGGATAAAATGCTGTGATAGCGGAATATAACACTGAGATTGTCTGTTGTTGGACCGACATGTTCATCTTCCGTTAGGTCGACAGCACCTTTGCGATTTTTAAGGCAGTCGGTGTTTCGAGGTCTTGAAGTTGAATGATCTTCTCTATGTCTACTGGACGCTGGCAGGAAAAAATCTACGGCTATTGAAGTAATGGTGAATATTGATGAATCAAACTACCGGACGGGTCTGTTTACATTTTTTTAAGAAAAACTAACAAGCGAGGAAACCGGATATTATGAAGCGATTACAGTCTTTAAGTTACCAGAATTATCTCGACCGCATTTATGCCGCCTGGATGGGTAAGAGTCTTGGTGGTACTATCGGTGCCCCGATGGAGAACTATAAAATGCGGATGGATTATACGCGGGAAGAACTTTGGCCGTCCCGGATTATGCCGAACGATGACATGGATATTCAGATGGTCTGGCTTGAAGCGCTGCAGGAACGCGGCGTCTGGCTGACCAGTACCGACATGGCCGACTATTGGCAGGACCGGTGTTGGTATAACTTCTGCGAGTATGGAGTATTTCTTCACAACCGGCAACGGGGCATCCATCCTCCGCTTTCCGGGGTTTGGAACAACCGCTTTTTTTGGGAAAGCGAGGGATGTCCAATTCGTAGCGAAATCTGGAGTCTGGTTTGCCCGGGCAATCCCCACCTTGCCGCCGACTATGCGCGTGCCGACGGGCAACTTGATCACGGCGGAGCGAGTGTGAGTTGCGAAATGTTCCTGGCTGCCGCGGGTGCGGCAGCGTTCTTTGATGATGATCTCGATAGCGTCCTAGATGCCGGACTTGCTGTTCTGCCATCTATAGATCCTGTTCGCGACATGGTACACTACTCACGGAAAATTTGCATAGCTTACCCACGCTTCATAGATGCATGGCGGATGATTATCCGTCGCTACGGTGACCGGGATGCATCCAAGGCACTGGTTAATCAGGCTATCGTTGTCATGGCGCTAACCCTGGGTAGGGGTGATTTTGCCGAAACTATGCGACTATGTGTCAACAGTGGTTGGGACACTGATTGCACCGCCGCCACCTCCGGGGCATTGCTTGGCATAATGTATGGTAGTGCCATTTTGCCCGCTGACTGGGTCGAAAAGATGGGCAAAAACCTTGCCTGCAACATCGAGGTTCGTCACAAGACTGCCTCTTTTGAGACGCTCACCGAGGATACGGCTAAAGTTGGTCTGGAGGTGACATCTCAGCGTTCACCCCGTGTGATAATTACCGATGCCCCTGCCGTACCACTGCGTACCGCACCATCGCCAGGTGTTTCTTTGTCAGTAACCTATTCCCAGGGGCCATGGTTGCGGGTAACCGGTCATACACCGGTTCGACTGCGTTTTGAGAACATGGCAGATGAGACGCGGCGTGGTACATGGTCGTTGGACGTGACTAATCAACTGGTCGCTTCAATCCATGGCGGCGCATTGATGCTGTCACCCGGGGAAGTTATTGAGATGGATATTCACCTGCGTCCGCAGGAAGGTCCGGTATGGGACCTGAATCCCTTTGTCATGCGCTGGCAGGATGAACAGGATGAGATAGTCCATGCGTTCGGTCTGGGTGGGGCGCGCGTATGGCGAGTTTATGGTCCGTATTTTGACATGTTTGACACAGAGGTGCATATGAGCAACCCACATGTCAACGCTGATGGAACTCCGCGACCACCGTGGACAGACAGTTGGAACCACTATGCGCGCCTGGACAAGGCTTATCTTGATGAGGAGCGTTTAATACGGGAGGATATTCCCGAGGAGTTGCCTGTCACTATTGAAGTGGGTGAGGATTACATTGATGCTGACGACATAGCCGGTTTTAAAGGCCAGGCGGTATTTTATCTGGTGCGGGAAATCGTTTGTACTGAAGAACGCGAGGTAGCGTTTAATATTACCACTGTCGCACCACACGCGGTATGGTTCGACGGGAAGGAACTGGTCCGTCGACCGCATCCTCAGGAAATAAGTCTCCAAGACGGCCACACCGGTCCCATGCCGGTAGGTCCGGTGGCGAAGCGAATGGTCATTAAGGTAGCCAGACA
>JBIJDE010000017.1:0-26284 GCA_044344305.1 Armatimonadota bacterium | reverse complement strand
CGGGGGTGACCCGACACACCAAAGGGGGATATCCATGTTCTGCGATCGACTTGGTGATGTGCATTAGGTGAATACATGGTATAACCTCTATTACCATGTCGCCAAAATGATTTCCACCTGCTGACGTTGGCTGTCATCCATCAGGTCTGGCTATGCGGAAATATTTTGCATGGTTTCGATTTGTATACTAAAAAGAGCGTTTTGTGAACTATACAAACCATCGATGTTGTTATATTATAATTAATAACAGGCAATAATATGCCATGTTATTTTAAAAAAGGAGAAGGTTATGAAAAGAAATCAAAAAGGTTTCACCCTCATCGAATTGCTGGTCGTGATAGCCATAATTGCCATCCTCGCCGCAATTCTGTTCCCGGTCTTTGCACGGGCGCGCGAGAAAGCGCGGCAGACTACCTGTTCGTCTAATCAACGGCAAATTGTAGCCGCTGTTCAAATGTATTGCCAGGACCATGAGGAGACACTACCTGCCACATCATCGGTTTGGAATGATATAAATGTTGACCAGAAAGTTCTTACCTGTCCATCGTTATCAGGTAATCAAAAGGGATACCTGTATAATCAGGATTGCGGCAGTGCTTCCATAGGAAGTTTTGTTTCGCCTGACCAGATAATGGTAACCGCCGACAGCAAAGATGGCAAAACTGTTGACCCCAGACATTCCGGTAAACATATTGCCAGTTATCTTGACGGACATGTCGCAACGGCGACACTGCCGTTTCGACAATTAGTTATGAATAGTGCACCAGCGGTTTATTATCGTTTAAATGATTCGTCCGGCTCCTCACAGGTGCAAGATTCGAGCGGAAACGGCAATAATGGCACCTGTATCAATAAACCGTCCCTGGGAATATCCGGAACCTGTGGTGACACATGGAACGCAGTGTCGTTTTCTTCCGCGTCACAACAGTATCTTAACCTCGGTAATCTGGGAACCGTGGGAAGTAAACTTGGTCAGGTATCACTGGAATGTGTCATGAAGACAATGACGACGGCCAACCAGTCTATCTGTGGGACAGCCTGTACCGGCCAAACCACTGTTATTTCATTTGTAACCAACTACGATGGTGCCGGTAACATAGTCACCGGGCAAACCCGATTTTTTATTCGTGACCAGGGAAATATCATGATTTCCGGTTCATTCGGCACCTCGGTAAAGAATATATATGATGGAAAATTCCATCATATAGTAGCAACTTATGACAAAAGCGGTTCTACTGCTGCTGCGCGTATGAAAATGTATGTTGATGGCATAGCCATGACGCTGACCTTTCCTGGTGGTTTTGATGGCACGCCGGCGACTTTTGTGAACTTCGAATTCCCGTTATTACTTGGAGCCAGCAACAATCGCGGGACACCGCAAATATTTGCTGATGTAACCATCGATGAGTTTATGCTCTATACGAAAGTGTTGACGGCAAGTGAGGTCGCGGCGCATTACCAGGCATTGAAATAGAAAAGAAATAGTATCATAATTCCTGCGTTCATACCGTGCCATTGGTCGAGTTTGATTCTTTCCGTTGGCAGATACCCGCAAACCGAGAGGTGATGATAACCCATGTATATCGGTCAGACCATGAATGGAACGATTATTAACGCGGAGAAGGCCGTGCGCTCCGCCGAACCGGTGGCCGACGCTGATCCGCTCCGGCCGGCCTTCCATTTCCGGCCGCCGGCGCAGTGGATGAACGACATTTGCGGCGCGCTCTGGCACGATGGATGGTATCATATCTTCTACCAGTTCAACCCTTTCGCCGACCGCTGCGACTGGAGTTTCGTCACCCCCTGTTGGGGGCATGCCCGCAGCCGCAATCTCATCCTATGGGAACATTTGCCAATTGCGATAGCTCCGTCGGTTGAAGAGGGGAACAATCAGTGCGTCAGCGGTTGCGCGACGCACCGGGCCGACGGCACGCCGATGCTCTTCTACGGGCACACGCCACTGCCACACCCTGATGGCACGCGTCCGCCGCGCCAACAATGGGCGGCGCTGCCGTTGGACCCGGAGCTACGCACGTGGCAGACCCTCGACGTCGGTCTGTCACCGGGCAGAAGCAGCGTGTCCGCCGACATTGCCGGCTGCTGGACCGACATGTTCGTATTCCGCGAGGCCGGCCGTACCTTCGCGATCTTCAAGGAGGCGGGCGGCCTGGTGGTAGAGGCGCAAAATTCGGAACTTACCCGCTGGCAGGCGGTCGGCCGCATCGATGGCGTCTTCGGCGAGTGTCCTAACTTTATCAAACTCCAGGATCGCTGGCTGTTGCTGCGCTCGACCTATCCGATGACGTACCAGGTCGGCCGGTTCGATCCTGAGCGCATCGCCTTCGATATGGACGGCCCCGCCGGGATTTTGGACTACAGCTATGGCCTGACCCCGCCGCCCGATCCGTCCAACGTCAACTACTACATCGACGCGACGGGTGTGCCGGTCTGCCGGTTCGGCGCCCCGTCGCCGGCACACACCGATAGTCGCGGGTTCTACGCCACCAGCGTGTTTACGGACTCCGCAGGACGCACGCTTCTACTCGCATGGGTCGGAGCCTGGCCGTCATCGCGCGGATGGAACTGTTGCATGTCACTGCCGCGTGTCCTTTCGCTGGACGCTGCCGGCCGTCTGCGCCAGCAACCTATTCCCGAAATGGCGCAATTGCGTGGTATCCCAGTCTGCATTGGACCGTTACTCCTGAATGGCGAATCCCACCGGATTGAAGGTTTTACAGGTGACACTTTAGAGACAGTGGTCGATTTTGAAATTGACACCGCATATTCCGTGGAGTTGGCTCTTTGTGATGAAACCGGTACTGACGCTGTGCGCGTTCGTTATAACGGCAAGTCGCTGGACGCCAACGGCACCATACTGCCGTGCGTTCCGGGTGACAATCCGTGCCGTCTTAAACTGCACTTGTTTTATGATAAATCGGTGATGGAGTTGTTCGTCAATGACGGCTTGCAGGCGGTCACCCGCGTCGCCATCCCGCCGACATCCATCCTGCACCCTGAAGTGGCGGCAATCGGCGGTACGGCGACATTACGGTCTATGACGGTATGGCCGATAAAACACAGTAAGGAGAATAGATTAGGATGACACATAACACTGTGACTATCTATCCCGCTCCCGCCGAGATTGTCCCCTCTGACCGCTACGCCGTCAATATAAACGGCATGGCGTCGTTTACCTACCTTACCACCGGCCCGTCCGAGGCGGAATTTACGGCCGGTCATACGGCGTCGTGGACTTCATTCGACATGGGCGGTCCCTGTGAAGTCCGTATTCGCCGGTTGGGATGTCCCATAATGGAGGTGGTTGTGCGGCCACTTGCCGCTGGTATCCGGTCACGAGTCGAAGATGGCGAGGTAGTCCTAAAACTGGATGAACCCCGCAAACTTTGTGTCGAATGTGATGGTGACCTGACTGATGTGCTTTTTCTTTTCGCCAACGAACCGGAGACAGAGGTGCCGTCTCCGGATGATATGGATGTGGTATGGTTTGGACCCGGTGTGCATGAAATTGGCAAATACTATCCGCTCAAAGCGGCGACGACTTATTACCTCGCGCCAGGCGCGTTCCTCAAAGGCTCCTTCGCCGGCGGCGGCGACGGCACTCGCGTCATCGGTCGCGGTATACTCTCCGGCGCCGATTACAAGTGGCCGGGACACCTGCAGGAGAAGAACACTGAACGCGTGGACCTGGTCAAACTGGCTGGGGACAACCTTGAATTGGCCGGTGTTACCCTTGTTGACTCGCCATATTATGTGGTCATCGCTGGCGGACGATACAACCGCTTCTATAATCTGAAGATACTGGCCTGGCATTATAATACCGATGGTATCTCCGCCGGCCCAGGCGCACGAATCGACGACTGTTTCCTGCGTGTGGGCGATGACGCTTTCAAACCGTTTGTAAGTGATACCCACATCAACCGTTGTGTGCTGTGGGTCGACCGCGCCGCGGCTTTTCAACTCACCTGGAACGCACTGAACGACAACGGCGGTTCGCAAGTGCGCGACTGCGACGTGATTCATCACATGCCGTTTTGTACAGAAGAGAACGAATGGGTAGGTGCTATTTTCTGGAGTTGGCACGGCGGGACGGCGCATATTCATGATATACTCTTCGAAGATATTCGCATCGAAGGCCAGAGCCCGTGTCTGCTCAATCTGTTCCTGCGCCGCAATCCGTGGTCGCCACAGGAAGGCGAATGGGGCCGTTTCAGCCGCCTGCATTTTCGCGATATCACCTGCGAACAGCCGTTTCTTTTCCCCAACAGGCTGTTGGGCCACGATGCCGCGCATCCGATTATGGATGTTACCATCGAAAACCTGACAATCGCCGGTCGTCGGGTCGACTCGTCGGCGGCAATGAATCTTGAGGTTAATGAGTTTGTAACCGGACTGCGATTTGATGGTAATTTGGTTAAATAGTTGATTTTTGTACCCGGTGAGGAATAAAATGTGATGGCATTCGATGACAAACTCGTCCATCAGTGTTTTTGAAAATAAATATTAAAAGTGAAAGGAAAAACAATGAAATCTGAAATGAATAAATATACCGATTGCGAGTCCGGGGTAGAAGTCACGCAATTGACTGACTACAAAGGGCACAGCCATCATTTTTACTTTACTAATGCCGGGTGGTACGCGGGTGGCAGCAAGTTATTGTTCAGTTCCGACCGGAACAACCGGACGAATTTGTTTGGTATTGATATGGTGACCGGGGATATTGACCAGTTGACTGACCTGGAACCGGTGCCATTGCCCCGGGAAGTGGAATTTCTGCGCGCTTGTCTGAACCCGGTGCGAGATGAGGTTTATTTCTGGCATGACCTTAAATTGCTGGCACTCGACATTGCCACGCGCCGGACGCGACAATTGTTTGAACTGGAGCCGGGATGGTGCTGTTCGATGATTAACTGTTCCGCTGACGGGAAGAATGTCTTCGCCAGCGTCTCGGAGGATCTCTCCGACAAGATCAAGACCGACTTGTTGCGCGGGTACGTCGGGTTTGCTGAGACCTGGGCGGCGATGCCACTGAGCAGAATTTTGCGTGTGGCAACGGATGACAGTGGCTACGACGTTGTGTTTGAAGAAAAATACTGGATCGGCCATGTTAATACTTCATCCACCCAACCAACACTATTAACATTCTGTCACGAAGGACCCTGGGACAAGGTGGATAACCGCATCTGGGGATTGGATACAACCACCGGCCGGACCTGGAAAATCCGACCGACATCAGCCGGCGAACATGTCGGTCACGAGTATTGGCACCGTGACGGCATCCATATCGGCTATCACGGGTGGACACCACAGGGTTGTGTGTTGGGACGTGTCCGTTACGATGATACTGAGCGATGTGAAATAGCCTTCCCGGGAGAAACCGGACACATCTTCTCGCATGACGCAAATATTATAGTTGGCGATGGCGGCGGGGTGATTCGCCTCTGGAAACGCGAGGGTGACACCTACACCAAACCGCGCATCCTATGCCGGCATGATTCCGCCATGCGCATCCAGCAAACCCATCCGCATCCGCGCATTTCCCCCGACGGCACCTATGTGATCTTCTCATCCGACCGCTCCGGATATGGCAATGTTTATTCAGTGCCATTGGTAGAGTTTGAATCATTACCCGAGATTACGGAATGAGTTTATATCAAACACGGCTTATCGCTCCGGTAATCCGCGCGTTGGACGCGCTAATTGCCACTGGCAGAGAGTATGAGGGACTTTTTCCTTCAATATTGGATAGGCGTAACGGTGTTATGCTCGTTGAGTTACCACCAGCCATTCCTGGTCAACGTAATGGTGACCGGTCACACCAGGGTTGCAACCTGATGCATGATGAGGCGACGCTGAAAACGCTTTATGCTTTATCTGTAGCACTTGACCGTCCTGATTATGGTGATGCTGCCGATGCCTATCTGCGGCGATTCGCAACGCATTGCACAGATACCGCCACCGGATTATTCCCCTGGGGTGAACATAGCTTCTGGAATCTTACCGGGGACCAGGTTGGCAACAGCTATGTCTATGATGAGCGTTTTGCGACCATGGGGGAACATTTACCGGCTACTCATGACCATCTACGCCAGGCGCCGTTGTGGTTATGGGAGTCATTATGGTCATTCAATCCGCTTTGCGTTGAACGTTTTGCTGAGGGACTCGACTTCCACTGGCAGGAAGGGCAACATGATGAATATATTCGCCATGCGAATATAGAACAGCGTACGCATCCGACCTTATACGCTCGTTCGTGCGATTTCCCGCGCCACGGCGGTTTCTACATCCTCGACTGGGTTTATGCCTGGCTTAAGACCGGGCGCGCCGATTTCCTCGATCAGATTAGCACCATGCTCGATTATTGGTGGGACAAGCGCGATGCGCGTGGGTTATTGCTGATTGAAAGCCGATGTCCGTCTGGCAACAATCCTGACTTCTATAACATCAATTCCCCGGGTCAGACTCTTTCTCTTGCCGCCAGTCTGTTAGAAAGCGCCGCATTGGTACATAGTAAAGATCAACAACTGGCCGCAATGATGAAGGAACGTGCCGCTGTGTATATAGATGGTTTCCTCGCGGCACCTCATGATCTGGAAAATGGCGTGTATGTGCTTTTATCACGGCGTGACGATAATGTATTGACACAGGTCATGCCGATTTGGGGAAGTGTTTATGGCATATGGCCGGCGTCCTATGTCGCGCTGACCTGCCTGTGCGCATATAGGATGACGAATGATCCGCGGTTGCTTGACTGGGCGGCTGCGGTCGGTCGCGGCTACCTTTCTCAGTCTTTCCCGGATAATACCGCTATTCCGGCCATGGATGCCGGGCTTGGACTCGGGTTGCTGGCGGATATTTATGAAATCACTGGAAATAAGGATTGGATTAATGGTGCAATAGTGCTGGCAGACAAATTGGTGTCTGAGTATTTCGACGATGCGCCGCTGCCGCGCGGGGCAGCCGGTATCGACTGGTACGAGTCACAGATGGGTCCCGGTTTCCTGTTGCATAGTCTGGTGCGCACGGCACTGCTGACTGTCGATCGCGGGAATTGTCACCTAACGGCGGACTATTCGGCAAGGTAACTTTATAACAATATGTATGATATAATCTGTCAGAAAAAAGGAATTATATGAATATCCGAGATGATATCAGCAATATATTAGGCATTCCGAATACTATAACTATACTGAATCCAGAAAAACGCGGTCAACTCCACCTTGATGATGGCATAGTGGTAGAGAAGTGGCTCTATACCACAGAACCGAGTTCTCGCATTCCAGCCAATCTCTACAGGCCTGCGCGTGTGAACGGGCCTATTCCAGCCATCGTTATGACCTGCGGCCACGGCGATAGCAAAAGTCTGTCTCACATGCAATATGTTGCGCGGATCTACGCGCGGTCAGGCGTCGCCTGCTTACTCGCTGACCCACTGGGTGAGGAAGAACGGCACCCAGTGGGTCTTTTGGGAACTCGTGAGCATGATGAGCAGACAGTCATCGACCTCTGCGTGAGGCGCGGGCGTTCCGTCATGGGCAAGCTCGTTTTCGACGCCATGCGCGGCATCGATTTTCTGGAAACATTTAATTGGGTTGACCGGAGTCGCTTAGGGGTTGTGGGAAACTCTCTCGGTGGTGCCGTGGCAGGATGGCTTTATGCTCTTGAACCACGCTTGCGTATGACTATAGTATCCGGTTGGGCATTTGGTGATTATATGTGTCATAGTGGTAAACACTGCACCAATTGGCCAAACCAACAAATGCGGTCGGTCTGCGACTGGCCGGCTTTACTAAGGCTTGGTGCGGAAAATGGCACTTTAATGGTAATGAATGGTGACGCGGATGTCATAATTGACCGTGACGGCAGCGGGGTGGTTTGGCAGGATTTACAAAAACATCTGCAGGCAGTTGACCCCGACGGTGGTTGTCTACGGCACTGGTGGTGTTCTGATGGCGGGCATCGGCCATATCAGGGCAATAAAAGCGCGTTGCAGTTTATCTATGAACAACTTGGCACACCCGGCATTACAGCGGTAGAGATAGCTGCCCTGCCGGAATTAATTTATGGCAAATGGTGTGATGAGCATAAAGTTGGGTTAGAACCGCTATATGGTGTTGAATTGCATTACCGTGGCGTTATTCTGCCCGATTTTGGATTTGAGCCAATTAAAAAAGAAGACTTAGCTGTATTAAATCCTGGTGAAATTGGTTCTTCTGATTTTACAACAGATGGGTGGTTGCGAAATACATAATCAATTATTTTGAAAAACTTTTCAGAAAATCAACATAAAATAATCACCTTCCAATCTTTTTATTTTACATCGATTATGGGGATTTAAAGGATGAAAAGATGATACCGGTAAAGTAATGAATATTTTTTAATAATATTATATGCCGGACAAGTCTAATATTGAGTAGATTTCTGACAGAAACCCTATTTGAACTTGTACTCCAACCCCATGCCAATGTAGTTTACCTGGGCGAAGTTGTAGACTTTATCGTTATCTGCCCCGCCTTCCAGAATGCGGTAGGTGATACGCACGGTGGTCTCAGGAGTGACGGCATACCGGTAGGCCAGCGCAACGTCCTCGGCACGGCCCATTGGAGCGACTAATGCATCGCCATCAAGTGTGATTTTGCTATGATTATCAAGCTTCCAGTCGACACGGAAGTTTAACAGCGGAACAAGCCCGACATTGCTGCTCTCGGCACTGGTGTTACCGCTATTGAGGGCGATAGCCGCGTCGCGCACCTTTAGTGTGTATCCGTAGCCGAAGGAGATAGCACGCTCCGGGTGAGCGACGTAAGTGTAACTAAGGCGATAGCTGTTGAACTTATAGCTGCCCTCCAGCGCCGTCCCCGCCGGAAAGCTGACTGTATCGAAATTGATCAATTGAGAGGAGACGCCGCTGGCGTGGAATTTAAGCGGGGCGTATAGCACCGACCAGGTGGTGTGCTCGTTTGGTAGATAGTTCACGCGCACACGCTCATAGGTGATGTTATTCACCTGCAACTCAGTCGGTAACGACACCCTCGTTCCACCTGCACCTGGAATGCGGAAGACATTACGTACGTTATCCGCCGTCCCCATTTCAATGTCAATCGACCCCGCCGCAAATAGTGGAAGCACGAGAGCAAACAAAGTCACCAACAAAAAAATCCGCATACAAACCTTCTTTGCGGGATATTATAACAAGTTCTGTCAAAGAAATAAATGGTGGTAAAGAATAAATAGTGACAGCCACCTATTATTTCTTTCGCAGATGACAATTGCGCCTGAGTTATTCGCTAACAGCATGGATATGCTTGAAACCAATTTATAGCAGATATTTCTCCCCGGGAACGTCAATCCTTATTGGCAAGTGGTTAAAATTATAGTTTCTGGGAAATCCGTCGGACTTGCGTTCATACTGAGTTTATCGAAGTGTCCCTATCCAAGCTGTGACTTTACATTTTCACAGTACTTATGTATAAAAAAAAATAAACCATAATTTTATAGAATATTCTTAAAGAATTGTTTTAAAAAAGGTTTATAATAAATCTATGCAAACCAAACCAATTTCATTTGATGTTTTTCAGACCAATGTGCTTCGCTTTATTGACCGTTGTGGCGTTGCTGCCGGGGTGGCTGATATGGCTGCCTGGAATGCTGCCGGCGAGACGTTCATCTATAGTGATTTTTCCATAGGATTAGTCAGGCCGTTTGATGAAATGATGGTAAATGTGAATCTGCTGGAAAAGAGGATGGAAACTAATGACTGGGCATTCGCTTCGACACCGGGCGGTTGTGAAAGCCTGGAAGGTGGTCATTCCGCGGTGGAAGCGCTGTATCTTCTTGGCGAACTCGATCGGTTATCCGTTGATAATAAACGCGCGTGGGTTGATTATTTTAATCAATATCAGGATAAAGAAACAGGTTATTATCTTGGTCCATATGTCCCATCTCGCGAGCATCCGTCATGGCAAGATGGTAGCGTCTGTAAGCATCCGTGGTACCACATGCACGACCATCTGGTATCAAGCCTTTGCCCGACCATGATGCTGTTGGGTGGAAAATCCCGCTATCCATTATCGCAGGGAAGCCAGACCGGTCGTTTTCTCGACAAAGAATACCTGGAAAGTTTTCTTTATGGCCGCGATTGGAATAGTTACAAACATGACCTTGATTTTCGCCGGAATGATCCATGGTGGATGGGTAATGAATTTTGGTATCCTGCCTGTATTCTATGGCAGATAAGCATATGGGAAACTGGCACACAAGCGGCACAGCAAGCGCGCATGCTACTTGATGATGTCTGGTATAAATGGCATGACAGCAATTTTTGCGCAAATGGATTTTGGGCTGGCGATTTGGATGGCGATAAGTCTAAAATATGGCATGGCAATAGAGAACCAGGATATTTCCCCACAGAGTTTAAAACTCCTGATGAATTATATTGGTCAGCAATGACAATTATGGGTGGCGCGCACCAACTATGGTTTTACGATTTTGACCGGCATCCGATTCCTGATGGTGTGCGCCAGGCACAAACCGACGCGTTGCTGGCACTGCAAAATAAGCATAACCATCATTTCGGAATGGGTGATATCGACAACCGGACAGGATGGTCAAATAATTGCACCGATGTCGACTGTATGACCATCCTCGCAATTAACTGGCACCGCCAGGATTATCGCAAAGATGATATTTCAAATGCGCTGATGTTGGCTATGGGTGGCATATTGTCTGACAGGTTGAATGATGACGGGGTATTAGAATCAAACCCCAATGTGCCATTTACGCATAATTTTAATTCATGGCCAACATTCTCGCCTGCCGGACAGGGAAATATGCTAAACCAGTCATTCTATCTATGGGCAATTATAGCGGCATGTATAGTAAATGCCGGGTCTGACGATGCTGAAATACAAGATTTTGCAAAACATGTTTGGCCTCGAGTACCATCACACTGGTTGTGGTTGCCAAATAAAAAGAAGGAATAAATTATGAATACTACCCCTTTTTTCGTTGATTTAACAAATTACCTTACAGATACTATCCCGGTTATTGAACCGACTGCTGTGATAGTGCATGACGTCGCTTTTGCTGGGGCATGGACAGTTGCTGGTGATGTTGATGGTGACGGACAGACGGAATTGGTGACAGCACGGTTGTGGGAGAAAGATGATGTTCATGCCACCGCGACGGTTAGCGTATGCCGATTGGACGGTTCTGTGTTGTGGACATGGGGCAACCCGGGTGATGGTGTTGCCGCATTACATAATGACGCTGCATGCCAGATATACGATTGGGATAGGGATGGTCGGCAGGAAGTGGTGATTGTTACCCATACTGATGTAATAATGCTTGATGGTGCCACCGGTGCGGAAAAGTTTCGTTTCGAAACACCAGGCCGTGATGCCGCCGACTGTATTGCTTTTGCAAATTTAAGCGACGGTGTTGGTGCAGATATTATTATTAAAAACCGCTACCATAAAATATGGGCTTACAATTGGCATGGTAAACATCTGTGGGAAATTGAGTATCCTGCCGGTATGAAGACTGCGCACCAGCCATTTGTAATAAATATTGATAACGATGGTTATGATGAAGTTATAGTAGGTTACGCGTTGCTTAACCACAAAGGTAAAATTGTCTGGTCCCTTAATAGCGATGCGTTAAAAATAGGGCAGGGACATCTGGACTGTGCCCGGGTTTTACGACGAGGACAAGAACCGGAAGATTGGCGGTTGGTATTAACCTGTTGTGGCGATAACGCATTGCTATGCCTGGATGGTAACGGCGAATTAGTATGGGAACATCGCGGTCAGCATTTCGAATCTATCAATGTAGGTCATTTTATCCCCGGTGACGAATCAAAACAGATACTTGTCGATATTGATCACCGCACCCCCGGCAAAAGTCCGCAACAGATTTTTAATGAGGACGGCAAACTGCTGGGAGAAATAAACAGCATTTATGGCAGAATTCATCCACTTATTAAATGGGGAGATATGTCGACAGAACACATTGTCGCCTGCGAAGATAGGCTGCTTGTATCAGGCGCCACCGGCGAACCACTGTCGCGCCTTGCTACTCCAATGCCGGATGGTGTAAAATTCGAACAGCAGGAACGAGCACTGGAACATATCAACCGCGGCGCGTTTCACCTGATAGGCCAAACCGGCAACATCTTTGGCAATGGCAGACAAGACCTGATGCTGAGTACAAATCCCGGCGGGGTGATCTGGCTATATGACAATCCCGGCGAAAAATCACAGGATTTGCCTTTGGGTACCGGAGAAAATGTGACGCTGTATTAGAAATCCAATCGGGTACAGGCAATTATTCGGACTGTCACTGTCATTAAAGATAGGTTTAAATTTTCCGAATAAAAGCCAATCCCTTATTCAGCCGAACTTTTTCATAATTACCGGTGCTTAATTAAAACGTTTTTATTTTGTATCCGGCATATTAAGCAATATTTGTATAAAGTATGGGACTGGCTCGAATATCGAAATTACTGATTGCTTTATTTTACAAAAAACCGATATTCGATGCGTGTACCCGGCAGTATTTAATTAACATACTTTGGGAGAAATTGACATGCTATCTCGTCGTGATAGACTAATGGCCACTCTGCGTGGCGAAGCGGTAGACAGACCTGCTGTCTCATTTTACGAACTTAACGGGTTGGATGAAAATCCTGCTAATGATAACCCGTTTAATATATTTTCGCATCCGTCATGGCAACCATTGATTGATTTAACCAGAGAGAAGACCGACCGAATAGTCATGCGCTGGGTGCCGTTTCTTAATGCCCCGGTCGACCCGATGGCGGAGATGTCGAAAACAGAAACAGAGATTCGCGATGGCAATCGTTACAATACTTTCACTATTGACGCAGGATTCCACAAATTCACCAGTCGCAGCATGCAGGAACCGGATGTTAATACCGTTTGGACATTGGAACATCTATTGAAAGATGAAGACGACCTGAAGGCTTATCTCAACCTGCCGATGCCGCAATTTGGCGGAATACCGAATGTCGAAACAGTGCTGAGTACTGAGGAAAAGCTGGGTGACACCGGCATCGTGATGATAGATACCCCCGACCCGCTGTGTATCGCTGCGTCGATGTTTGAGATGGGTGAATATACCGTATTGGCGATGACCGAACCGGAGCTATTCCGAAAACTCCTCGACCGTTTTGCAGCGATTTTATACCCGCGAATTGAAGCGGTGGCGAAGGCACTACCCGGAAGGTTATGGCGGGTATTTGGTCCCGAATACGCATCGCCGCCATATCTGCCGCCGCGACTATTCCACGAATATGTGGTGGGTTACGACAAGCCGATAGTAGATTCCATCCAGAAATACGGTGGTTTCGCCCGCCTGCATTCCCACGGCAAACTCCATGACATCCTCGACCATATTGCCGCCACCGGCGCATCTGGTCTTGACCCGATAGAACCGCCACCGCAAGGCGATGTAACCCTGAAATATGTAAAAGAAAGAGTAGGCGAACAGATGGTTCTGTTTGGCAACCTGGAAATAAGCGACATTGAAAACCTGCCCACCGACCAGTTTGTCGAAAAAGTAAAAACCGCCATCAGCGAAGGCACCAGCGGAAAAGGCCGCGGTTTTATATTGATGCCCAGCGCCTGCCCTTATGGAAGAGTATTATCGCCGTTGACAATGAGAAATTATGAGAAAATGGTGGAGATAGTGGAGAGTATTTAATTACGAATTACGAATTTTTTACATCGATGGGCAGGATGGGGGGAATTAATTAAAAATTGAAAATTGAAAATTATTTACCTATTATCTCAAAATTGGAGTAATTTAAAAATCATTTCAGACTCTTGCAAAACCTATATTTTTTCTAAATGTTAAATTGTTGTTTAACGTTTTTTGAGAGTAAATCAGGGACTGACATCAAGCGGCGAAGCCGTGCTGGTGTCTGTCCCACCGGGTAAAAATTCCAGTCACCGTTTGGAACAGGGTCGCAGCCCGGCTCCCCTAATTAGCAGGAAAAATATGATTTTTATTTACATCGATGGACAGGATAGGTAGGATATTTGCTTCGCAAAAAAAATCATGTAAATCATGTGAATCATGTCAAAAATAAAAAAAATCATTCTAATCATAAAAAATCATTCTAATCTGTGGTTCAGATAATAGTGAATTAATGCTACCGTAAATTAATGCATGCGAGTGACTTGCGATTTCGGATGTATAGATAACCATCGGAAATAATGGGGGCGGTGCGGCTTTCACCGCCTAATGGGGTTATGCGACCCAGTTCCTGATAATCTTTTGGTGTCATGCGAACGAGGATAACCTCACCACGCACGCCATCCATAATCATCAACATACCATCTACAGCTACCATACCGCCGCCGCGATTAATCCCATCATGACGCCATACAGCAAGCCCTGTTTTAATATCCAAACAAATTATCGCACGTGGGTCGCTGGTACAATATACATACCCATCTTTATAAACCGGGGAAGAATATTGAGATTGCATCGCTTTACTTTGCCACTTTGCGGTCGCCTTGTCACCGTTAATTTCAATTAATGCACTTCCGTGACCATAGCCAGTGGTGATAAAAATGCTATTGTCGATGATTATTGGAGCAGCAGAGTTGGCATTAAAATGGTCGCGGGCTATTTTACTGTCGACAGATGGTTCTAATGGTGTTGTCCATGGAAAACGCCATAACAACTTTCCAGTAGCAGCATCTACCCCGATAAGCGATACCGCGGTGAAAACGACATATTGTTTAATTCCATTAATTGTTGCAGCTACCGGAGTTGCGTACCCAGGTTCATCACTGCCACCGCCACGCCATATCGTTTTACCCGTTACCCTGTGAATGGCTACCACGGCTGAATTTATCCCACCGGGACACAGAATGACAGCATCTCCATTCACTAATGGCGACATTGAATAATACCACTGTGGACGCCGACCGCCGAACTCCTTCACCAGATCACGACTCCATATTTTCTTCCCATTTATCGCGTTCAGGCAATGTATCTGACCGCCACGACTAAGAGCATAAACCCGGTTATTATTTACCGCCGGGGTGGAACGGGCAAAACCGTATAATTCCGAACCTGCTTCCGCATATACAAATCTCCATCGTTCTTTCCCTGTTTTTGCATTCAATGCACGCACAATATCTTTGCCGCTTTTATGGTCAATTATAAATACCATTCCCACGGCTACCGCTGGACCGGCAAAACCATCATCAGTCATTGGCGTAGTCCAGCAAATCTTTGGTGATTTATTCTTCCAATCAAAATTGTAACCAGTTCCAGTGGCAATACCATCAGCATTAGACCCGCGGAATTGCGGCCAATCAGCTGCGAATGATGACATAGACATGAATATCATTAAAAATATTAAAATAAACTTTTCGTTTATACACATATTAATATGCCTTTTGATGAATTATCTCTTAATCTATTTCGTAGTAAATATATCAATATTTTCGCTGGTAGTCCATTTTAGTCGTCTGTTGTAGATTTTTTTTACATAGATTAGCAGTCAGTTAGCAATCAAATTCGGATAAAAAAGTCATGATTTTTATAACGGTCACTTCGACAGGCTCAGTGACCATAACTGAAAACTTAAAACCGAAAACTTAAAACTCATCCTATTAACCGATGTAGAAATTCAGAACCAGTCATCCGGTGGGAAAGCGAATTCTACGATATCTAACTGTCGATGCGCCTGCTGGCTGGCTAACTTTGCGATACGATTTAATAATTCTTCAGAAATTTTATCTTTGGGAAAAGAAGGGCAATAGTGGAATATTGCTTTCCAGATAGTTGAGGCATATGTCTCACCGGCACGGTTAGTATCTACCGGGCCATGGTGTGGCAATGCGGGAAAGAAATATTGTTTACCGTACAGGTAGATATCAGATCCGCGAGCACCATCGGTGATGGTAATCAGCGGAATAGCATTGATTATTTCATTCTGCCGGTCCAGGTGCGACCATTCCAGTGCATTCATCGCCAAGTAGTCAATTTTATTAGCTAAATCTGCCAGTGGGCAATCAGCATCATCAATATTCCGCATTGATGGCGCACACATTACCAGTGCAGATAAACCACTAAACAGAATCTTTTCCATGAACGAGTTTGATGCCCCGCAAAATATAATATATTCTGCTTTTTTCGCCATTGCAATATCATCGTCACAGCATTGCCAATGCGCCAATGCGTCACGATATCCTGCCGCCAGTTTATCGCCGGTTTGCGATTGAATGACCACTGTTGTGTCGCTATTATGCCCTGATAATAGTGCAGGTTTTGATATTATATGATGGCTGGCCAGAATTTCGCGAAGTTTACTGCCAACCGCATCATCACCCAACGGCATGCGCAATAAACCGCCAAATGCCTTTGCGTACCCCGCACCCATGCCGCCTAATTGCTGAAAAGATTCATCAGCTTGTATAGTTTTATTAATCGGCTGGCAGTCAATACCACATCTCCGCGATAATATTCCTTCATTTAGATGGTATTTCCCGTTAATGCATGCATGTTTAGCAGTGAAATTGATAATTAAGTTATCACCGATGTCGCTGATTAGTTGTATAGTCCGCGATTCATCCGAGATAATTGATTTTACCGGCAGGCTCTGATCAAGTGGAGTTGGCAATTCCGGAACAATCGGTACTTTCAACTTAATTACCAAATCCAGATATGCCGGGCCAAATATAACAGTGTCAGTGATATTAATCATAACTGAATTAATGATACCATTTTTGATAAAAAACAGCGCACCCCGAAGGATGCGCCGATTATAAATATGTTATTAAATAATGACTTACAAACCGTAAATATCTGAAACGATATAAAAAATTGAATTGGGCATTCGTACCGAGGATCCAGAAGGCGGCGTGTAATTATATGAGGCGTTGGCAGCACCACCGAATTCGCCATAGAACAACTCGAAATCGTATAATCTGTCATTTGATAATGTGATACTGCCACTTACAGATGTATTAGTTGTAAAACTGTATACAATGGTTTGAATACCAGTCAGCGGGTCAGTAATTTTTAGAGATGCGCAATCGTCAGCCTGCCCGGTGAATGTGTAACTGCCAGATACGGGGACCGCCATCTTCGCTTTCCAGACTATACCAAAGTTAGATATAGGTCCGCCTGTCCATGCCGCGACATTGGTACCCCAATTCATATTTGCAGTTTGGGTAAAATCATAAGCAGTCACACTGGTATCGTAATTTGGGAAGTTCATGTTTTTATTGAAAAGCGAACTTCCTATTATTGCCGCGCTGCCATTAATAGCATACCCGTTAATTGATGCATTGTTATTAAGTGGAGAGTTCATGCTTGATGCAACATGACCGTCTACAAACGAATAAATACATTGTCCACTGTGACGTTTCGTACCATCAATTGGCACCGCCCAAACATTATTGGTTTTGTCGCTGTCGCAACTGATAAATGCTTTTGTAGGGTCAATTACCGTTCCGATAGCCTTGGAATCAAGCAGACTATTGTAGGCGTAACCATTGGGGGTGTTTTTTCCTTTTGACGGGCAAACCATCACTCCCGGGTCTACAGCGATATTCTGCCAGAAGGAAGTTGTTGCAGGAAATGATTCTTCATGGTCCTGGCAATACATCAATGCAGATGTCGCTATCTGACGTTGGTTGCTGCTGCATGTAGTCTGTCGCGCCTTTTCACGGGCACGGGCAAACACCGGGAACAAAATTGCGGCTAAAATTGCAATTATAGCAATCACGACCAGCAGTTCGATGAGGGTAAACCCTTTTTTAGTTTGTTTTATCATAATTAACCACCTTTTCGATATGATATATCTTTTATGCCAGATACACAATATCTATAGAAGTTCACCATTTATTTACATTGATAAATAGGATAAAAAAGATTTTTTATATAGTTAATTTTATCATTACAATCCTATTAATCGATGTAAAAATTACAATTATTTGCCGTATGCCTCCAAACCTGTCGGGAATATAGTATTGGGTATACGGGCTTGTACGCCACCCGGAGGAGTCATGCGGTATGAACCGGTAGCGCCGCCGCCGGTTTCACCGTTAAACATTTCAAAGTCATACAATAAGCCTGCTGTTAATGCGATGTTTCCGTTACCACTGGTGTTATTAGTAAAACTGTATAAAGTAGTCATTGCCTTGGTAATAGGATCAGTGATTTTCAGATATGCACTGTCATCGGCTTGACCGTAAAAGTTGTAAGTCCCGGAGGTAGGAACTTTCATCTTACCTTTCCAAACAATGCCGAAATTATCCGTTAATCCGCCTGTCCATGCGGAACCGGCACCCCAGTTAAGGTCATTTTGTGTAAAATCAAGACCGGTTGGGCCGGTAGCACCTGCGATAACAGGGTCGGTATTGGGGAAATAGATATTTTTTGTAAACAAGGCGCTGCCGCTGATGGTGACACCGTTTGCAGCATAACAGGAAACGTTAAATACATACGGTATTGGGCTATCTGCAGTAGGTGCAACATGACCATCGACATAAGAATACAGGCATTGCCCGCTGTGTCGCTTTGCACTGTCGACATTGTCTATCCACAAATTATTCGTCTTGTCGCTGTCACAGGTAATAAATGCCTTTGTCGGATCTGCGATTGTTCCGATAGCAAGAGCATCGAGTAAATAATTATAGGCATAACCGTTTGGGGTGGTTTTCCCTTTAGATGGACATACCAATACCCCCGGGTCAACGGCTATAGCCTGCCAAAATGATGCAGTACCGGGAAAAGATTCTTCATGGTCCTGTACATACATCTGGGCAGATGCGGCAATCTGACGCTGGTTGCTGCTGCAGGTAGTCTGGCGCGCTTTTTCACGGGCACGTGCAAACACCGGGAATAGGATGGCGGCCAAAATAGCAATTATAGCTATCACGACCAGCAATTCTATGAGGGTAAACCCTCTTTTTTTGGATGTTATCATTTTATTGTTCCTTTCTTTGTTTTGCCTGCACAAATTTTCAATCTTGCAAGCCGGGATATTATACCGGTTACAGTTAACTTTTAAAAGTATTAATAACCGGTTCGTTAAATAATATACGCAATTATTGCAATATTGTTTCAAGTGAATAGTGGGATTTGCGGGATGGGATGTAACTACCGGGTACAGCCACGCATTCTGTGTTCTACTAACATTTGTCATTAGATTAAATTTTAAGAATGCAAGGCAGTCCCCTACCACTTCCGAACTTCTTTATTGACTGCGAAATTAAAATTTCTACAAATTTACAAGCCGGTAATATGAAAAAATATTGGTTGGGTAAGGGGACTGGGTTAAATCCGGTAAGTTTAGTCCATGTAATAAAATAAGCGGTAGTCCGGATTTTTGCCTGTCCCCGGTAGTAAAACGTGGTGTCATCCGTCCTGGTGACACCGGCTATTTTCGAGTTTATCTTGCCGGGTACAGCCACGCATTCTGGTTCTACTGATATTTAAAATTAGATTAAATTTTCAGAATGCAAGGCAGTCCCCTCATGCCAATATTTTCAACCCAGCCTACTTTCTAAAGATTGGTCAGGCACTGACTGACCAGTCCTTTTATAGGCATAATTCTCATATTTCCCACTCCTTCTATTCAATTCACATTCCTCTCCAAACTCTCATTCAAAATCATTTTTAATTCTTAATTTCCAATTTTTAATTAATTTTTTTCGAAAAATTAGCACTCTCCCCTTGACAGTGCTAATTTGGGTGCTATAATAGTTTTGCAAGTTAGCAATCGCAACGTGTGAGTGCTAATTAATCCCAAAAAACTATTCAGGAGGTTTGTCACAATGTTAAAGCCATTGGGCGACAAAATCATCGTAGAGCCGGTACCGGCTGAAGAAAAGACCGCAAGTGGTCTGTATGTTCCCGATACCGCAAAGAAGAAATCGACCGAAGGTACTGTTGTTGCAGTAGGTCGTGGCAAGATGGTAGACGGCAAATTGATTACACCAGAAGTTAACGTCGGCGATGTAGTTATCTACAGCAAATACGGCGGAACCGAAGTAACAATTGGCACCAAAGATTACGTCATTCTTGACGAAGACAACATTCTGGCTGTTAAGGCCTAATAGAGTTTAAGGAGAAAATTAAATGGCAAAAATGCTTGCATTTGATGAAGAAGCACGTCGTTCATTAGAGCGCGGCGTAAATATCGTTGCTAAGGCTGTTAAGGCTACATTAGGACCACGCGGTCGCAACGTTGTTTTATCGAAAAAATGGGGATCACCCACCATCACTAAAGACGGCGTAACCGTTGCAAAAGAAATCGAATTGGAAGATCCGTATGAAAATATGGGCGCCCAATTAGTTAAAGAAGTAGCATCAAAAACCAATGACGTTGCCGGCGACGGCACCACCACCGCTACCGTTTTAGCCCAGGCTATTTTGAAAGAAGGCCTGCGCGCCATCGCCAGCGGCGCAAACCCGCTGATCGTAAAACGCGGTATCGACAAAGCCGTTGAAGCTGCTGTTGCAGGTATCAAAGAGCTGAGTCACCCGGTTGCTGGTAAAGACGATGTTGAAAATGTAGCATCAATCAGCGGTAATGACCCTGAAATCGGCCAGTTCGTTGCTGAAGCAATGGACAAAGTCGGCAAAGACGGCGTTATCACCATTGAAGAATCAAAAGGCACCGACACCACCGTTAACGTGGTTGAAGGCATGCAGTTTGACAAAGGTTACATCAGCCCATATTTCGTAACCGACCCAGAAAGAATGGAAGCAGTTCAAGAGAACCCAATGATTCTCATTTATGAGAAAAAAATCAGCAACGTTCAGGACATGCTCCCAGTATTAGAAAAGGTTGCTACCCAGCGCGCTCCACTGGTAATCATTGCTGAAGATATCGAAGGCGAAGCACTTGCTACCCTCGTTCTCAACAAGATTCGTGGCGTACTGCAGGTTGCTGCTGTTAAGGCTCCTGGCTTTGGCGATCGCCGCAAGGCTATGATGGAAGACATTGCCATCCTGACCGGCGGAAAGTTCATCACCGAAGACCTGGGCATGAAATTGGAAAACGTTACTGTTGATATGTTAGGCCGCGCACGCAAAATCTCAATCAGCAAAGACAACACCACCATCGTTGAAGGTGCTGGCGACATTGCTGACGTTAAGGGCCGCATCGAACAGATTCGCAAATCAATCGAAAACACTGAATCCAGCTATGACCGCGAAAAATTGCAAGAAAGATTGGCTAAATTGAGCGGCGGCGTTGCCGAAATTAAAGTCGGCGCAGCTACCGAAAGCGAATTGAAAGAAAAGAAACATAGATTCGAAGACGCACTGAGCGCAACCCGCGCAGCCGTTGACGAAGGTATCGTACCGGGCGGCGGCGTAACATTATTAAATGTTATCCCAATGCTTGATAAAGTTCTGGAAGATATGAAGTCATTGCCATTAGCAGTGATGGAAGATCAAATCACTGGTGTTAAGATTGTGAAGCGCGCTCTTGAAGAGCCAATTCGCACCATCGCCAGCAACGCCGGCCTTGAAGGCAGCGTTGTTGTTGATAAAATCAAGAACAGCGGCAAAACCGGCTGGGGCCTCAACGCTCTGACCGAAGAATACGGCGACATGGTAGCGATGAAGATCGTTAACCCGGCTAAGGTTGAACGCAGCGCTCTACAGAACGCAGCATCAATCGCCAGCCTGGTAATGACCAGCGAATGCCTGATTGCTGATAAACCAGAAGAAAAACCAGCTGCACCTGCAATGCCAGGCGGCGGCATGGGCGGCATGGACTACGGCATGTAATCCCAGCTTACCCAAAATAAGCAAAATGAACTGCCCCGGAAATTTTTCCGGGGCAGTTTTTTAAATTTTAGAAACTCCATCAGTCCGATCCGTCCAATCCGACCGATAAATAAACCTTTAAGGTGGGGAATTTAACAAAATAACAACGCTACAATATACACCACTTGCGTCATTTCGCCTGTACAGGTACAATTTTGCTATAAATGGGGAGATAAAGATATGAAAGATATTTTAAAGATGTTGGAAGCTGATTGCCGGTTGACCCCGGAGCAAATAGCCGAACGCAGCGGCCGACAGGTTGATGAAGTTATAAAGATAATTGCTGATGCCGAGGAAAAAGGAATCATCCGTCGTTACAAAGCCGTAATTGACTGGGAACGGGTGGATACTGTCGAGGCAACAGCGGCATTTATCGAGGTGAAAGTCACCCCGATGCGCGACGTCGGTTTTGACGCCATCGCCGAACGCATCATGAAGTTCCCCGAAGTACGTTCGCTATACCTGCTTTCCGGCAGTTACGATATGCATGTGGTGGTACAAGGAAAAGACCTGCGCGAAATCGCCGGTTTTGTGAACACAAAATTAGCCGCCCTCGACAACGTGCTAAGCACCAGCACCCACTTCGTATTGCGCGGCTACAAAATTGACGGCGACATGATGGTAGACGTAGATGAATCCGGCGAACGATTGCCGATGAGCGTTGTTTAGGCAATTACGAATTAATAATTACGAATTACGAATTCGGTTGTAATTTACAATATCTGATTAAATAAAAGTATCGGTTAAAGGTTTGTGGTAGGCGAAAACCACCCCGACCTTCGGCCACCCCTCCTTGGCAAGGAGGGGAGTTTAAACAAAGTTTTAATTATCAGAACAGCCATTATTTTATTAAATAACTCTCATAACTCCCCTCCTTGCTAAGGAGGGGGTAGGGGGTGGTTGGGTTGATTATATAATTTTGTGCAAGAGTATTTAAAAATTTAATTTATCCTACCTATCCTGCCCATCCATGTTAATTTCATGGTTTATTATAATGGAGAAAATATGCTATCTGACGTACAAATTGCCCAGCAGGCGGTGCTGAAACCTATGTCCGTGATTGCGGAAGAATTGGGGTTGACCGTTGAGGACCTGCACCCGTTTGGCAATGACAAGGCAAAGGTTGTGCTGGATGTTTTGAAGAAAAGAGCGGACGACCGCGATGGCAAGTTGATATTAGTCACCGCCATCACCCCAACCCCGGCGGGTGAAGGTAAAACCACCACCACCGTAGGACTTGGCGACGCCTTGCGCCAGCGCGGCAAGAAGGTTTGTATCGCCATTCGCGAACCGTCGTTGGGGCCATGTTTCGGCGTCAAGGGTGGGGCAGCCGGTGGCGGATATGCCCAGGTTATTCCCATGGTTGATATCAACCTGCATTTCACCGGCGATTTTCACGCTATCACCACCGCGCATAATTTGCTGTCCGCCATGCTGGATAACCACCTGCATCAGGGCAACGCCCTTGATATAGATCTCCACACTATCACCTGGAAACGCGTGCTGGACATGAACGACCGCGCACTTCGCGAGGTTGTCATCGGTCTGGGTGGCAAAGCGAACGGAATTCCCCACGAATCCGGTTTTGAAATTACCACCGCGTCAGAAATTATGGCGTTGTTGTGTCTTGCCCGCGACCGTGCCGACCTGGAAAAACGTCTGTCAGATATTGTTGTCGCATTTAACCGCAAGGGGAAACCGGTAACCGCCAGCGACCTGAGTGCCGCCGGCGCAATGAGCGTGGTGCTGAAAGACGCATTAATGCCCAATCTGGTGCAAACTCTGGAAGGCACCCCGGCATTTGTACATGGCGGCCCGTTCGGCAATATCGCACATGGCTGCAACAGTGCCATCGCCACCCGCATGGCATTGAAACTGGCGGATTACGTGGTGACCGAGGCTGGATTTGGCAGCGACCTGGGTGCGGAGAAGTTCTTTGATATCAAATGCCGTACCGCCGGCCTATCACCATCGGCAGCAGTAGTTGTCGCCACGGTGCGCGCGTTGAAAATGCACGGCGGCACGGCAATGGCAAACCTCAAGGAAAATGACCCGGCGGCATTGCGCAAAGGCATCCAAAACCTGGAAAAACATTGCGAAAATGTCCGTACCGTCGGCCTGAACCCGATAGTCGCCATCAACCGATTCCCCACCGACACCGACGAGGAAATCAAGGTGTTGCAGGCGGAATGTGCCCGCATCGGCGTGCAATTCTCACTGTCCGAGGTTTGGGAAAAAGGCGGAGCCGGCGGGTTGGAACTTGCCGATATGGTGATGAAGGCTGCCGATAAAAAGTCATATTTCCATTATTCATACCCGCTGGAGATCACCCTGAAAGAGAAAATTCTCCGGGTAGCGCAGCAATTCTACGGCGCGGAAAATATCTTTTATACCCCGGTGGCAGAAAAACAGCTTGCGAACTTCGAAGAACTCGGTTTCGGTCAATTGCCCATCTGCATCGCCAAAACCCAAAGCTCTCTCAGCGACGACGCTAAACTGCTGGGACGCCCGCGCGGATTCACCATGACAGTCCGTGAGGCAAAGGTAAGCGCAGGCGCCGGATTTGTAGTGATATACGCCGGTACGGTAATGACCATGCCCGGCCTCCCCAAATCCCCCTCAGCAGAAAAGATAGGCATGAATGAAGATGGCGAGGTTTACGGTCTGTTTTAGTTTGTGGATAATTAACAGCATTTTATCGGACGGATCGGTCGGATTGGACTGATCCGTCCCGATGATTTAATTACGGTATATTATATTTCTTCTTAAAATAACTAACGTATGCCATGCGTTCGCTGTCGGTCAATACCTGGTTTAATATAGCTACGTCAGATATGCTGACATCGTTATTGGCATCGCCGCCCGCCTGATTGCCACCTATGCGTACCATGGTGTTGCCGCCGCCAAAGCTATATGTACCTGCCACGCCTGATGCCATGACCACACCATTTTTAATAATCCCATATGACCGGTCGGCGTTAACATACAGGTCTACGATGGTCCAGGTGTTCAGTGGGAAAGGAGCCAGTGCGCTGGGATACCAGGCGTTGCCGTGGATATGCGGGCTGTTGCCCATACCGCGCACCATCCAGTTGTAATTTGATGAACGGTTAGTGACCAAACCCCAATCGCCAGCACCGGCGGTTCGCTGATTATAGACGCAGATAATTTCCAGTTGTGCGCCATCTGCCATACTGAAATCAGGAGCATTTTTCTCCATTGACATGTATGTTGCAGTGTCAAAATATAGTGCCGGAGTATTATTTGGACCGCCGGTTTTTTTATACATCGGTTCCGACCCCGCGGTAGTAGCGGTGAATGTGAATGCCTTTGTACTCTGATCGGGCCATGCCGTTACCCGGGCATTATCGGCTAACGCCAGCGATTCGGCAGTGAGGAAAGTTATGGATTTAGCTTTTACAGCAGCCACTATTGGGTCGATAAGGTCCATTATCGGCAAAGTTTTTGATACGCCGACGTGGCCGTCAACGTAGGACACCACTATCTGTCCGCTGTGGCGCAGTTCCATATTCAGCGCAATATTGCCATCGGCAGCAACTGATGGATTACCGTCCGCTGTTACCGCCCGGGTAGTCGGGTCGTCAATTGTGCCCACTGCCAAATTTGCCAACCCATTGCTATAACAATATCCCTGCGTTACATTGCTTGATGGGCATTTTAGAACACCTTTATCAATTGCCGTTACCGTCCACACGTTTCCAGTAGCGGGAAATTGTTCATCGTGATCCTGCGCATACATCATAATAGTTGCGGCAATCTGTCGCTGATTGCTGGTACAGGTAGTCTGACGCGCTTTTTCACGAGCACGGGCAAACACCGGGAACAATATGGCGGCGAGGATGGCAATAATGGCAATTACGACCAGTAATTCAATTAATGTAAATCCAGTACGTTTCATAAGTTATCCTCCAGTAGGCTTAATAATAATACGATAAGAAGAGTGTATCGTTTCATTAATAGAGTGTCAATGAATTATGTTTGAAATAGAAGTATGCTGATTATCTTTTTTACATCGATTAATAGGATTAAAAAGATTATATGGGGAAGTAACAGATAATGATAATATCCATTTTTAAGCACATTTTAAGACGCAGTTAAATGGGAGGGCAGTAGCATAGTATTCTACATATCTTTTCTTTCTAAATAAATTTGCGTAAGAAGCGTGAAAAATGAATAGTCACCGTGTGGAAAGGGACGCAAGTCCGGCGGATTTTCCTGGAATCTAAAATTTTATCACTTGCCAATCAGGAGATTGGCGTTCCCGGGAAGTTATATTTGCAGTAAATCGAGCCGGACTTGCGTCCCTTTCCATACGGTGACTGATTATTAATAACTTATTTTGTTGATTTGTTGGTGGGTCTGGATATTTCATAATTCCATAGCCCACAGCATCACTGTGGGTCTGATGATAGATTAG
>JBIJDE010000617.1:0-2817 GCA_044344305.1 Armatimonadota bacterium | reverse complement strand
GAATAGAAATGAAAAAAAACAATGAAAACTCAGATGAAGAAATAATTGATAAAAAGAAATTTCGCATTCCTTTAGCACTAGATATGAGCAACACACTTGTGCTACCATCAGATGCAGAGAAAGGCAATAAATACTGTTGTCCTGCATGTCATGAACCAATAATACTTCGTAAAGGGAATGTTTATGCGGCACATTTTTCACACCATATTAGTAGTATATGTACTTCAGAAACAATACTTCACCTAACAGCAAAAATGTTGATTCAAAAAGCTGTTAGAGATTGGAATAGCGGTAATAATGATGCTCCATTTATTATTCGGAAATGTATAATCTGCGAGAGTGATATTATTACTAAATTACATAAGATGATAACTGATGCTGAATTAGAATATCGTATAGAAAATGGATTGGTGGCAGATGTAGCATTAATGTCAAAGAGCGAATTAAAAGCGATAGTAGAAATTAGAGTCACTCATGCTGTTGATGAAAACAAGGTATCAAATATTACTGTACCATTTATTGAATTAGACGGTGAAACTGTTATAAAAGAACCAAATCTATGGAAAACAATAGCTCATAACTCACCAAGAAATATCTGCAATAATTGTGAAGATAAATATAAAAAATTTATGTTAAAAGTTAAGTGTATGGCAGAAAGAAATAAAATTATTCTTCCAACTGATTTTTATCGATATAGCATCTGTTCATGTTATCGTTGTAAGCGGCAAATTATTGTATATGCCTGGCCTAAAAATGATATAGTCAATTTTGATGACGATAATGTTGAAACTCAATCATCACCTATGCCAGAACCTATACCTTGTACCATCCAATATCGATATTCAAAATTTTTCGATTCTTATGACTGGGTGAATACATGCCCATATTGCAACTGCACTCAAAGTGATTATCACTTGTTTCTTGATCATACTTTTAATTGCATGCGATTTAATAACGATTTTAATGAAGACTTTGTTTTAGATATTAAAAAGAATGCTTATGGTGTATATGAAAAAGGATTACTTAATACGATATAACTTAGTTTTTTCATATTGTTTATATTTAGTTTATCCACAATACCAGAAAAAAACCTGTGAATAAATAATTCAAACTTTTTCCCAATCCCTCTTGCAAAATAGCAAACAAACGTTCTATAATATTCTCGCAACGTAATATTCACAGCTTTTACTCACAGCAACAACTACAAAATTATAATTTTAGACGGAGGATAACCGTATGAAGAATTCATTTTCATTGTTGGCGTTTTTATGCAAGGTTCCACTTGATTTACTCGAAGAATATTCAGAACAAGTTGGTCTTTCAGAGACAGAAATGGGTAGTTGTATACCGTGGGAAATTCTGAATGCATATGACATAAGCCGTCGAAACATGGCAATAATTCGAGAAGCAATATTGCAAGCACCAGAGCAACTAAAATATCAGATAATGCAAGACTTCTTAGACATTGATGAATTAGCTGATGGCCGCGGCATAGAATATTTAATATCAACAGGTAAACAACATACTGAACCAGTTGATCTTGCAACACATTTTTCACATTATGATGGAAGCCATGCTAAAGCATTATTCACATTGATGGAGTTCCCAGACATATTTAAATCGGCACTTCGTTTTGCTCATGTTGAAAGCCTTGGAGAAAGCCGTTGGCATAAAACAGCAAGAATTGAAAATGCAAAAGATGAAGTAAGTGAAAATAACTTAAAGAAATTACAAATGGCCATCAGCAATCACTGCCATTTACAAGGACGTGGTGCCGGCTGCGAAATAGATTTTGAAGATCGCGGTGACGATTTATACGTTTTTGTTTATCCGGAAGACTACACGAGCAGGCACATGGTTTATAACGATAAATCAGACCTTATTGTAGAATCATATCGTCCTGCATTTGAAATTATCTATATTTATCACCGACCAGCACAAACATTGGAAATATATTCTAATGTTGGAACACGCGATCGCGATGCACTAAAAAAGTTTTTTGGACGCGCAATCCTAGGGGTAGAACTGGGAAATTGGAGTAATTCACGTCGCGTGTATAACCTGGAACATTTAAAATATCCAACCAGTACATTTCCTGTATCCCCTGCCGATGAAGTGGTGGCAGTAAAATTAAAACGTTTATGCTTACTTGATATGTCAGATGTAGAGAAACGAGAAATGGTATTATCTAGTCAATGTAAATATAACAACAATGATGTCTATGAGTTTCTTGAAAAAGTAGTAACAGACGGACATTTTTCATTATCTCAATTAGAAGTATCGCGCGTCTCATTCCAGTTAATATTTAAACGCCGGCAGGATAAAGGGAGACAGGTAACCAGGTCATTCACCCTGGCGGCACCGAACACACATACTTTTAAACGGAATGACCCTTTTGCATTGAAAATCTTAGAATTACTGAAACGGTGGAAAATTGATGTTGCACATGAAAATTACGAATTTGCTTGATAAACTTGATAGAGCTAAAAATGGTGTATTACTAAGAGAAAGTAATGTAGATCCTGAATTACTTGGAATATTACAAGTCTCAGGACTTATAGACTATGCCGGCCTTGATGATTACAGCGATTGTTGTGACTGTTCGTTTGGCACTGGTTGTCCGATTAAAAGGATGGGTGGTACAGATGATGAGCCAGAATATGCTGCAATATGTCCCAAAGGTGAAATTATTATTTATCGTGAACAAGATTTACGGTTATGGCGCATTACGGTTAACGCTGTATTGAAAATGCTGGCGGAAAAATTAAATATAAAAATTCCACCTGACCAATTAATACCGGGTCATCTCTGGGAAAT
>JBIJDE010000616.1:0-2824 GCA_044344305.1 Armatimonadota bacterium | reverse complement strand
AAATATCAAATATTCCAATAATATTGTCATCAAATAAACAACAAACTCCTGTACAGCCTACAGCTATCACTGTTGATGTTTCGGTTGCTAACGGACAATCTGATGCAAGAAATAATACAACTAAATCTTCTGAAAACAAGATTTCCAATAATAGTCTGCAAAATATCATCATTAATGATAATTCACAAATTGTAACTGAAGTACCAATAGCAGATAATAAAATGGCAGTAGTGCAAAGATTGCAACAGATGTTAAATAACACCCTGGCACAAGCTGTACAGATAATTCAAACTATTCCCATGAAATCACAAGCTATTCAACAGCCAATGATTTTAACCAGTGATTTCATTAATAAAGCTGAACTGTTTACAGAAAATGACAATATCACCATGCAAGAAACACAACGTCCGATTTTATCATTAGATGAACCTATAATGGGAATAAAATCCAGTAAAAACTTTTTTAATCACTTGTCAGCTCTTACTGATAAATTGATAACCACTATGCCACAACAAGAGAAATTGACTAAATCTGCACCAGTAATTTCACAAGTTATTGCCGCTGATAATTCAAATACTTTCAAAATAGAGTCAAAAGAACAGAATACAGAAAAAAATATGCAACTTTCTGCAATTCTATCAAACAATACAGTTAATAATATGCAGAAAAATGACGATAATAATAGTAAAGTGGTAAATGTTAATCCATCCAGAATAATAGAGCAAATTGCCAAGAATGTGCAACCTATTAAAAAAGATGGAAAACATGAAATTATTTTACGGTTGGATCCACCAACACTCGGAGAAATAAGAGTCAGAATTAGTTCAGACCAAAACGGAATTGTAACAGCAAATATCGAAGCTGTTCATTCATCGGTCCGAGACAGTCTGGCAGCCCGAGTTCCGGAATTAAGACAAGCATTGCAAGATGCAGGATTATCGTTAGATAAATGTCAGGTATCATTAAGCAATGACCGTAGTTTTAATAACCAGTTTACTAATCAGTCAGGGAATGGTCGCTGGCAGAATGATAATCGACAACAGACGAATGGCCAGGAAGCATTCATACCATTACCGGATTTATCTCCAGATAATACTGAGATGAAAATGCCGGAAACAGCGACAATGAACTATTTAGTATAGGGGAAATCAAATGGCAACAGCGATTGATTCGAATTATAATGCAGCTGCAAGTACATCAACAAGTACTCCATCTACCGGGATGGATGGCTTAGATAAAAATGCATTCATAAATTTGTTACTTACTCAACTTAAACATCAGGATCCAATGAATCCTATGGATAACCAAGATATGATTGCACAGTTGGCTCAATTCAGCGCACTGGAGCAAACTCAGCAATTAAATACAAAAATGGAATCATTATCAACAACTATGGCAGATACAAAAGCCACCACTTTGTTGGGGCATAAAGTAACTGTACAGGGTGTTGATGATGAAAAACCCACAATGGGAAATGTAACCGCAATAATGTATGACGGTGCTACACCAATGGTAGTAGTTAATGGTAAAAATTACCCATTAACCGGAATACAGCGGATCGAGTAAACTTAGTGGTGAATCTTTTACACCATTGAAGTATTTCCATAAGGTCCTCAAGGAAGAAAATTTTAGAAGGAGGGCTCTATGGCTTCCATTTACACTGGCCTGACAGGTTTACAGGCGAATCAAACGGCTATCGATGTTATTGCTAACAACGTTGCCAACCTTAACACGACGGCATTTAAAGCCGGACGCGTTACATTCATGGACACTCTTATCAATACCGTTTCTGAAGCATCTGGTGGCAAGACAAACCCGCAGCAGATAGGTATGGGTAGTGAAGTTGCATCCATTGACGTAATGATGTTACAGGGTACACAAAAGTTGACAAGCCGTCCTTTGGACATGGCTATCTTAGGCGATGGATTTTTCCTGGTCAACAATGGTTCACGCAACTATTACACTCGTGACGGTGCATTCCAGTTAAATGCTGATAACAAATTAGTTATGGCCAATAACGGTATGAATGTCATGGGTTGGATGGCTGACCCTGCAACTGGATTGGTAGATACAACGAAAACACCATCAGATCAATTATCAATTCCTAATGGGATTACATATGCTGTACCTACATCAAAGTGCGTAATCGGTGGAAATCTGGATTCTGCAACTGCTGTTGCTACACCACAACAGCTAACCTTTGATATTTATGACTCGTTGGGATCAAAACACCGAATCAATCTGTCATTCTCAAAGACAGCTGATAATGCATGGGATTGGACAGCAACATCACCAGATTCAACTGTGGGCGCTACCAGTGTTGGTAAAGTAACATTTAATGCCAGTGGTCAAGTTATCGGCAGTACCGGATCAATTGACCTGCCATTATTAGCAAGTAATGGTGCATCATCCATGAAAGCTTCGTTAGATTTGTCAGCTATGACTCAGTTGTCTGGTCAGAGTAATGTAATTCTAAGCAATCAAGATGGTATGCCCCAGGGTGGTATGACTGGATTTTCTGCTGATGCTGATGGAAAGATATACGGCATGTTCGAGAACGGCGCAAGTCGATTAATCGGACAGATATCTGTAGCAAGATTTACTAATGCATCCGGTTTATCTCGTGAAGGCAGTAACCTGTGGAGAACAACACCGAACTCTGGTACCCCCACCTTGTTACCAGCAAACCTTGCCGGTAGCAAAATACGCAGTAGATATCTTGAAATGTCCAATGTTGATCTGGCAACTGAATTTGCTAATATGATTGTTTCGCAACGAAGTTTCCAGGCCAACAGCAAATCAATAACAACATCAGACGAACTGA
>JBIJDE010000615.1:0-2830 GCA_044344305.1 Armatimonadota bacterium | reverse complement strand
TCCCTGCAGTTATTAACGCGTCATGGAGCCTGGTGAAACGAGTTCCGCAAAACTCGGTATACGAAGACACTATATTACGCGGTCAGGAAAATATAAATATCATCGCTGGAATTAATAATTGGACAATCAATATTCCCAACGACAAACTACCGGCGACCCCCAGACAAAGTGCAGATTTGATGGTAGACTTTCGGGTTGGTAACTCCGACACTTTGTACATTATCGACCTTTGCCGTACCCAGGTTTTACATTTGACTGATAACCGGGTTAGCGGTGAAATCTATACAGAAAAAGAACGACCAGAAGGAAAGAAATTAGCTACCTGGGAAGTTCAAAAATTTGATAATAGTATGCTGCTAAATTTTGAAGTTTTTGACAAAGATATCATTCCTGACGGCATCTGGCCTTTTGGACGAGATGGTATGAACTTAATGCTTGATTTCCGACCGACACCGCGATTTGCTGATATTGGTGTTGATAATGAAGTAACACAAACATTTCTTAATGTTCGCGAGAAACCATTCTTTTCTGTTGGTTTGCGAGCATGGACCGGCCATGGCATGGATTCTGCCGCTACTGCCGCAGGTACAAGAACAGAAACCGGGTACAAAGTACAAATGCTGATAAATGAAAACTTCAATCTGTGGACACCAGTAAAAATGAATGATCGCGATTTTGTCGGTTTACTCGTTGCAGTTGCAGACCACCCCAATAACAGCTTAAGCATTACACCTAATCAAAAAAATGATACACCGGTAAATCTATTTGCAAATAACTTGATGATAATTGACCTGAAAAATAAGATTGCCGGGGATCAGATTTTTAATGCACACATTACATCAGCACAAATCCAGTAATAGGGAACTATAAAAAGTGGAAATTAATTTAAACCGTCCATACGGGTTGCAACCATCGCCACCCGCAGTTGCCGAATTAACATTTTATTCGCACCAATCAAAAGACATGCTATTTTCAGGTGGAATAGTTGAAATCACCTGCCATGCCGGTATACATTCAATAGGTATGACATGGAGTTTGTGCAGGAATATGTTTAAAACTCCATTTGCAACAGGGAATGCAGTACCGGAAGTTGACAACAATTATACGATAGAGATTGATACTGACAAACTCTACCCAGGTTTTTACGATTTGCGGGTGACCCTTGATGCCGGCAATGGAACAACAATAAATGGTGTCTGCGGATTTGGATACAAATGTGCAGATATGCCTATCGCAGATAGTAGACCGAGTGATTTCAGCAATTTCTGGAAAGAAGCATTAATTGAACTTGCAGCAGTACCACTTAACGCAAAAACAGGTACTGTTAAACATTACAATGCTGAAGAAATTAACGCTTATAACTTGGCATTCGCGGCAATGCCGGCAGACTATGACCCTAACGGCCATAAATGCGAAGAAGTTGAAGCATTTAAAGTAGAGTTCTCCAGCGTAAATGGTAAAAGAATCTTTGGGTGGCTGGCTAAACCTGTTGATGTCGGTCCTTTCCCGGCAATGCTTGTATTACCCGGTGCTGGTTGCGACTCGCGTCCAATACCGCTTGAACATGCCCGGCATGGATACCTTGCTATCGATTTACAGGTACACGGTCAGGATGTTGATCTGGAAAATTATAATATCGTCGCCGGATATTATGATAAAGCTATATATGAACCGATTGAAGACAACTATTTTCGCGGCATGTATCTAAATGCTGTCCAGGCGGTAAATTACCTGTTGTCTCGACCTGATGTTGATGCAAATCGAATCGCTGTGGTTGGCGGCAGCCAGGGAGGAAGGTTATCAGTGGTAGTCGCAGCGCTGCACCCAATGGTAAAGGCTATTGTTCCCGCTATTGCCCATTATGGCAATCTTCCCCACCTTAAATGGGCAGAAAAATGTAATGCTATGCAAACAGATGGTATGGATTTAACCGGGGTACCTTTGCCAGATGCTAACCCGGAAAATATCTGCTGTGCTTATTATGATGTTATGAATTTCTCACCAGATGTAAAATGTCCGACATTCATGAATGCAGGAATGATAGATCCTGTTTCATATACCAGTGGAGTATTTGCTATTTTTAACCGTCTGGGTAGTAAAAATAAAACAATGATTCCCATTTCTGGTTTCGCCCATGATTGGTCGGCAGAATTTGACCGTCGTGCATGGAGATGGCTGGATAAAATCTGGGGATAGTATGTTAAACAAGCCATATGGACTGATATGCGATTTGCTGGCAATGCCGGAAATTACTGTTATTGAAAATACTATCCCCAATTTCGGATGGATTGTACCGCTCACCTGCGACGGTGACTTTCAAACGGCATATCAGATTCAGGTTATCAGTGATTCAAATGAGTTACTCTGGGATTCCGGTCAAGTTGTATCTGATATAAGTTTACATATCTTATACGATGGTGAAATTTTATCTTCGCCCGGTACTTATAAATGGCAGGTACGAACATGGAATAAAAATACCGATGTTTCAGAATGGTCGAAAGAACAGGTATTTAACATTGGCAATAATGATTCAATGCCGGCATACCTCGGTCGTTTTACAACCTCACGCTATCCAGTGGTAATAACAGAAGTTTCCCCCACTAATATTACTAAACGGCATGATGGCAATATATTCTTCGATTTTGGCAGAGCTGCTTTTGGCACAATACAATTCACAGCAAATGTCCTTGAAAATATAACTATAGAAGTTAAAATGGGAGAAAAAACCAGCAGAGAAAATAAAATTGATACTTTACCAGGTGGAACTATTCGCTATAGATGCGAACAAGTAGATTTAATTACAGGTTGCCAAACATACCGGGTTAAAATC
>JBIJDE010000143.1:0-10274 GCA_044344305.1 Armatimonadota bacterium | reverse complement strand
AAGGAAAAATAAATTAAAGTGCATTAATTTTCTTTATTATACAACAAGTATTCTTTATTCTTCAATTTTCTCAAAAAAGCTCAACCGAAGCAACGGTGGTGTAATCACCGTCGTCACCAACACCACCAGTACCATTACTGCGTATATATTACAGCTAATTATACCAGCGTTTTTGCCTACCAGGGCAATTATCAGACCGACCTCACCACGGGATATCATGCCGGTTCCTACCCGCAGAGAACTACGCAGGTTGAACCCGCTGATACCGGCACCCATGGCACATCCTACCACCTTGGTGAGTATCGCCAGAACGATTATAATTATCGCAAATATTATATCGCCACCCAGATTTTTCGCGTCAATACCTATTCCGATAGATGCCAGGAAAATCGGCACGAAAAACGCGTATGTGAATGGAGCAATTTCTGTCTCAATTTCTACTCTAAAACGAGTGCGGCCCAGGAATATTCCCGCCAAATATGCCCCGGTGATTGCAGCGACTTGACCGATAAATTCTGCAGATACTGCCATTAAAAAGAGCATCGCCAGCGATACTGATAAAATAATATGCCGTGCTTCAACTCCAGAAACCCGGTTGAATATTGGGGGTACCACATTCTTGCCTAAATTAATAACCACCCAGAAAAACGCCAACATCAATAACACCGTTACCACAATAAATATTAATTGAACAGAAAGCCACTGGTGCAGCATAGGTGATAAAAAATCGGTAATGGTAGATGGAACGTTATTAGCGTCACTGCTGCGCGGGATGAATATTGCTATAACCACCGAAAGTATTATTATCCCCAGCACATCATCAATCACCGCCGCACCCATTATCGTTGAGCCTTCACTGCTGCGCAATTTATTTATCTCCATCAACGTTTGTGCGGTGATGGATACCGATGTTGCGGTGAGAATAGTGCCGATATATATCGCCTCAATGTAATTTATCCCGAACGCAACCGCTGCCAGATATCCGCCAATCATCGGCAATGCTACTCCAAATATAGCGGATAACGTAGCTGCTTTTCCAACTTTGCGTATCTCTTTTACATTTGTCTCCAACCCGGCAATGAACATCAGCAGCAATACGCCAATATTGGCGAATATCTTCACCATTTCCCCTGCCCACGGGTCAAAAATAGGACAACCCATAACATTCAACAATGTCGGACCGAGAATAACTCCCGCCAACAACTCACCAAGTACCGCGGGTTGACGTAAATAACGCTGGCATATATGTCCACATAAACGGGCTGAGATAATTATTATCGCAAGTATTAATAATAGTTGTAGTTCATGACTCATGATGGGTGAATTATACCATAATGCCATCTAAATGAGAGTCAAAATTATAATCTTGGTATTTTACACATTTATAAACATATTATTATAGACTGGAAATATTTACAAGAAACATATTTTCATCTATAATTAGAATTGAAATTAACATATCTTTCTCATAAATAACCATGCTTACTTAATAATAACTAAAAAGTTTTAAAAAAATATGGATAAATACTGAATAAAAATGGTATAATTACTTATCCAAACATAAAATGCTAAAAATCTTATCCAAATGGAGTCTAAAAATATGAAAGTAGTTTTAATTGGGGCAGGCAGTTATGCCTTTGCCACAACCGTACTGCGAGACACACTGGAAAAACATCGTTACGAAGATGAATTGGTGTTAGTCGATATAAATAAGGACGTTGCTGACCTGATGGCAGCAGTGGGTAGAAAGATGGCTGGAGATTTAGGTTTAAAAACTAAAATCACCTCATCCAATGACCGCACAGCTTCATTGCCAGGTGCAGATTTCGTACTATTGTCCGCTTCTCCAGACGGTCAAAAACGCTGGCGCATGGATTTTGAAATACTTGCGCGCTACAACATGGCAAATCAGGCTCGCGAATGCGGCGGATTAGGTGGATTATCTAACGCTCTGCGCGGCATTAATATGGCTATGACCATTGCCCGCGATATGGAAAAACTGTGTCCAAATGCAATATTGTTGGATGTCAGCAATCCTATGCCGCGTCTGGTAACAGCAGTAAATCAATATTCCAGCATTAAGTGCTATGGTTTTTGCAACATTGCATGGCGCAGCGGTTACGGATACCTGTGGGTTGCCGAGACTACCGACCGTGAATTAAAGAATATTCATGCTGTTTCTGCCGGTCTTAACCATTTTGCATGGTTAGTTTCCGCCAGCGATTTCACTAATGGTGACAATCTTTATCCGATTATCAAGAATACCATTAAACGCCGCCACGACCGCGAAGCCACTGTGATGCAAGGTTGGCTACGCGAATATGGCGGAATCGTAATGGGTGCAATTGACCACCATGCCGAATACCTGCCTTTCCAGCCGGAAATAAAATACAACACTACCCCGCCATTCCACGGAGACGCCGTCGAACGCGAACGCCAGTGGGATCTATTACGCGGTATCGCTGTTAATGCGGTAGATTGGAAAACCCAATATCCTATGGAAAGCTGGGAACACCCCATCGACTTTGCCATGGCGATTGCTTTCAAGAAAAATGCCACTTTTGACATCGTAAACCTGCCAAATGACGGTCATATCATTAATTATCCAAATGGTCCGGTAGTTGAAGTACCAGTAAAAATAATAAACGGTAAGATAGAGAAATATCCTGAAATTAAACTTCCCGGCAAAACTACCGATTTGTGTATCAAGGTTAGCGCAGTCCATGATATGGTAGCAAAAGGAGCCGCCACCGGTAACCTGGCCGCCCTACGCGAAGCCATCGAAATCGACATGTCTATAGACAATAAAGAAGTAGCGCAAGACGTCCTCGACAAGTTCCTTCTCGCTCACGAAGATTTATTGCCTAAGTTCAATTAAAATAAATATCAAAATCCCCCTTGCATTTTTTTGCAAGGGGGATTTTTTTATTTGTTATCACCTTGAATATCTATCCAGTTTCTGCTGTTTGATCCTGAAAATTCGCTACATAATTCGTAATTAATAATTATTTAGCCGATGGTCCTGCTTGGTAATTATTCTTCACTTCTTCAGGGGTCATGCATTTCTTGTGTATTGCGGTCAGGTATAAAGTACCGAGATATGCATGCTGCATTTCTACCTGACGTGGCATAATGTATAGTCCTACTCCTATACTTCTGGCTATATTATCACCATTGTCCGGTTGACCCGAGTTAAGCGAACCTACTATTAATGGTGCATCTGGCGACCATTTGTCTGGTTGCCAATCAACATTAGACTGTCCGACCTGGTTGCCATTAATATACGCCCGAGTAGTAACGCCGTCCCAGGTTATTACTATGTGCTGCAAACCGGTACGAATATAATTGAAATGCGGTGATTTCCTTTCCAATGGATTGAACTTAGTACCACATGGCGAAAACACAAAATCGCGGAATATATGACCTATAGCAAAATTGCGTTGCTCATTTGGTAATTCCCATGCCAATATGCCACCCAGCCAATATGTTGGCGCATAAACAGTATCTGTGGAAATCCAGGCCTCAATGGTGCTACTCTTTTTCTTCGCAAGTTCCATTAATTTCGGCACAGCGGCAGACATTATCCTACTCGCGCCATGAATAGATAACCCTTGCCCTGGAATCCATTGTGTCGCATCTTTATTATTAATTGTCAGGTTGGCTGGCATTCCTATCGCTGCATAATCATGAATAACGTTGCCACTTCCTTCGTTATAACGATACAGCACCACAGCATCCGTGTCGTTACGTCCTAAAGATGGTGTATATACCGGTAAATTAATATTAAAGTCTGGTGAATTTACTTTTCCATCAGTCGCATTCACCTGATACCAGTAATCACCTGCGTTGGTTGGGGTCATTGTAACCTGCATACCATTTACAGTCGGGTCAGTTGTTTTATCCGGTGTGATGCGTTTTTTCACCTGCAATTTCACCGGCGCATCCCCGGTAGACGCGACGCCATTAACGTCAATAACCAGCGGTTGACCGACATTACCCCATTCCGGATACCATGGTTCATCAATGGTAATTTGTTGGTCATAGCGTGTGGCAGGCGTTGATGCAGAACCTATGCGCACCCGTGCCAATGATATTCCGTTATCACTGGTCCATACCGCCGGAATACCACTGTTTATTGGAATAGGATCATTATAAGTTATTCTTTTTATACCATCCACCCAAAACTCAATAGATGAACCAGTCTTGTGCAATTCCAATTGAAACCAGTGGGTATGACCACCATTGATTGATCCGGGAATAACTATATTTGCGCTGGCGACCTCAACACCATTTCGTAATAAAATTGTGCGCTGAGTTGGACGCTCATCAGTACCTGTTGCACCAACTATACCGGAATATCCAGACCGCGGATTTTTACCATCGCCACATATAGTCACCGCCATATCACGGAATCGGGTCCAGTAAGTTTCCCGTTCGCGCGGGTATTCCATTTTAATTCCAAGATATGCATCAATAAACTGGTCTCCGGTGAAACTTTTTTTGTGCCAAATCGCCACGTCTCCACGACTCCAACCACTTAAAAAAGACCACTGATTAGAACATGACCAGCGTGTCGTCGGCATCCACGTACCTTCGGTCAGCCAATCAGTTGGAGCGTCAGCAAAAGAATAATCCAGCAGATTATGACCAATCGCCATTACATCATCAGCTAAAGTAAAACATCCAGTAGCAGAATACGCCGGACGAAAGCCAGTCAGTGGTTTTGAATCGTTAACTTCCAATATTGTTTCATCATCAATTTCCAATTTCAGCAGATTTCCGGTATGCCATAATCTTATTGCATACGATTCATCATTATCCATATTTATTGTTTTATTTTTCAGTAATTGCGCATCGCGATACAGTGAAGCGGAAATAAATTTGCCATCACGTTTCAGTACAGCACGATAACCGGTATCTGTATGGACACCATCGCTATTAAGAATCAACACTAATTGACCATCTACCGCGTTAGTGAGTTTTGTTTCTAAAGATACCCAGTGGTCACCATAGTAATTAAACCTTTGCACAAAAAAACCGGGGGCATTCGGGATGGGTTGCCAATCTTTACTCGTTGCTGCCCATGTTGCCATTCCCTTATGATCATCAATAAACCGTTGCGCGATTTTCGCGACAATATGCTCATTCATCAAGTCAGTTTTCACCGAGTGTCCATAGACCGTTACATCGTCAAATATTGTGCCAGCATCACCCTCAGCGTATAATCCTACACCACCCCGCCAGGGGGTAACGCTTTCTTTTGACAGCCTTTCCTTGCCATCCAACATTACCTTCACACCAGTCATGGTAGATACTACCGATAACCTATACCACTGCCCGGGCAGATAACCACCTTTGCTTTCCGCAAGTGTTGTTTCTTTGCCATGGTTAATAGCTATCAAGCATATACGGTTACCGCGTTCGCTCTTATCCGTCACCGGGGTCCAGCGTGCTAAGATTCCGGTATCTGCCCCTGTCATATTCACAACCACACCAACCGCGCCATCACGCGGTGCCTGAATAGCTGCGGATGCGGTGTAATCTTCCCAGTTCGGCTCACCTACAGCACATAAAGCAGATAAACCATTTTTAGAACTTCCTACCCACGCAAAAGGATTTTGTGCATAAATTTGATTGATGAACTTTTTGGAACCACCTTTGGGGTCTTTATCCCAGGCGGATTGTAGTTTCCAATTACCACTCTTGATTAACCATTGCCCACTTTCATCCGCAGTCCGCATAAAATCATCACTAAAAATAACCGGTTCCAACCGCTGTACCTTGGCAAAATTAATAATCCAGCCAGCTTGTTTTCGCCATTCAGCATTGCCCCCTTGCAAATGTGGAACACTGCCATGCCATATTATCGTATCATTATGTAAAACACTCAGCCAATCATCGCGGCGTAATAGAGTGAACTCTACCTGTTTGCCATTAATATAATCTATTTTTACCTTTTCGACTTCATTTTCTCTGCCGTTAATGATAGTAGTAATATTCAAATATTTCTTTTGCAAAGTAACTATAATTTCAGATTTTCCAAGACCTGACTCCAAAGCAAACTGCAATGGCGACTTATCAGAAACTCCAGTATATGTTGCAGACACAGTCAAATTATATAACGGGGTATCAAGTTCATCACTGATAAACTTATCAGTCGCATTAACCGAAGTAAAAAAGCATATTAAAAAAGCAAATACCAATTTGCCGAAACTCCAGCGCATTAAACGCCTCCAATGGATATATAAACCACCATCTTCGACACTGCGATATTAAGTTTGTTTGAAAAATGTATATTTAAAACAAACTAAATTTTATATCACATATCAATCATTTATATAATTCACCTCGAAACATATTGACAAAATTGAAAGCATATAGCATAATCATACCTGTAATTACTCTTTATAACCGGATTTTAAAATATGAAAATGTCAAGTGCAACTGAATATATTCGTACTCTGCTTCAACACGGACGCTATACATTTACCATTAACGAAGCAGAACCAGTACTTGGCGGTCGTAGAAAAGCTCTCGATTCGCTACTGCGACAACAGAAAAACGGATGGATTTTCACACCCACCCGTGGTTTCTATGTAATTATAGACCCTCAACATCAAGGTATTGGAATATTACCTATTGAATGGTATATCGATGAGTGGGCAGAGTCTATTCAATGCGAATATTATATTGGCGGGTTAAGCGCGGCAATGTTGCATGGTGCTTCACATCAAAAACCTCAACAATCACAAGTGATAACAAATCAACAGATGCCATCTATTATTCATAATTCACATCGAGTGAACTTGTTTTATAAAAAAAACATTCTTCCAGGCGCATGGGAAAAACGAAAGTCATCTGCTGGATATTTCCGTATCAGCACACCAGCAATGACAGCCTACGATATCCTTCGCTATTCCAAGGCATGCCCATCACTTAATTTAGCTGCAACTATTTTAACAGAATTAGGTGAAGTAATAACTTCTGATAGTCTATCTCAACTGCTTGAATACGGTGGAGAAATTGCCGTTTTACAGCGTCTTGGATGGTTGTTATCAAATGTCGGTTGGGATGAAAAAACAGATAAACTCAAAGCATGTCTTCAAAATCAACGATTAATTTGGCGAGGATTGCGTACAGATCTACCAATTGATAACTGTAAACGTGATCATAAATGGCATATTATAATAAACACGGAGATTGATACAGATTTATGATTCCTTTAGCATATATTACGGAATGGCAGTCGATGGCACCATGGCAAATACCAGATATGGTAGAACAAGATTTAATTATTAGCCGTGTATTAATTGATTTATATTCCGATACAACACTTCGCAATCAATTAGCATTTCGTGGTGGTACGGCACTGCACAAATTATATCTTATTCCGCCTGCACGATATTCAGAAGATATTGATCTTGTACAAATACACGAAGAACCCATCGGCGAGACAATTGATCGTATACGTCATATACTGACTCCATGGTTAGGAATACCAAAACATGAGATAAAGAGTAATGCCGCTAAACTTTATTTCAGATTTGAATCAGAAAATAATCCCGGTACTTTCCCACGTGTTAAAATTGAAATCAATACCCGTGAGCATGTACCAGCAGAGCATACAGTAGAGTATCAATTTAAGGTACAATCGCGGTGGATAAACAATACTGCATCTATAACCACCTATTCTCTCGAAGAACTTCTTGGCACAAAATTAAGAGCACTTTATCAAAGAAAAAAGGGACGTGATCTTTTTGATCTTGATTACGCATTACGCGTTAGCAATCTCGATTCACAAAAAGTTGTAACAGCATTTGTAGAATACGTTAGTAACCAGGGATTACGAATTACAGCATCTCAATTTCGACAAAATTTAATAGTAAAACAGGCTGACAGTCAATTTAGAGAAGATATTATCCCTCTACTTCGTCCTGAAATATCTTTTAATATAAATCAAGCATTAGCACAAATAGAAGAGACATTTATTTCTAAAATTGATGCAACATGGAAGAAATTACCTTGATTTGATAATTGACGTGTTTCGGTGTAATTAATTCATGAAATTAACAGCATGATCCACAATATCCCTTATCGCATCGCCATTCAACCGTTGGCCAATACATATCAGCACCGCTCCGCATGATGGTTCTTTTTTGTATGGCATAACATCTACCGAGTCGTATACCCGGTGCAGCAGGAACCATTCCTTGCCATTAAATGCGAAGCCTTTTACTCTTATGGCATCCAGTGGCAATTTCTCCATCATCTGCTGTATCTGTTCAGTGGTCATATCGGGCAGGTCAACGGCGACGGTGAAAAATGAATCAGGCAGTTCATGATGATGTTGGTGGTGGTGATGATGATCGTGGTCGTGGTCGTGGTCTTCGCCGCATTTACAGGTGCATTCTTTATAAAATGATTTGTCGCTGACAATTTTCCCAAACTCTTCTGCGCCGATATCGCCATATTCCGCACGTAAAATTCTGGCATCTGGGGATATCTCTTTCACCAGTCCATATACTTCATTCCATTGCGCCTCTTCTATCTCATCTGTTTTATTTAATACTATTACATTTCCGGCGCGTACCTGTTCTTTCGCTAATTCGGCGACTTTCAATACCTTCACCGCGCGCTTGCTGTCGACCAGAGTGATAACCTGTGCTGTTGCAACTTTCCCGGTTAGTGCCGGCATACTGACAGCAGATATTACATCGATAGGATTGGACAATCCACTACATTCAATAATTATCATGTTGGTGTCATAATTTGATACCACATCATCAAGAGTTTGCGACAATCGCGATTGCAAGGTGCAGCATACACACCCGCCTAAAAGACGAACGCTATCGGTAACCAGATCATCCAACAGTTCACCATCAACATCTGCCTTGCCCACTTCGTTTATTATCAATGCCGGTTTTATGGCGTATTTGCCACACACCGGTAGAAGATTTCTAAGAAAAGTAGTTTTACCACTACCTAAAAATCCGGAAACTATCACTACTGGTATCATAATTCACCTCGCAACGCGGTGATTATAGCTTTTTTTAAATAGTAGTAATATATCGTTTTGCATGTTTTTTTTGTCATTTTGGTAGTTTTTTTGAAAAAAGTTAAAAAAAAGTTAAAAAAATATTGAAAATAATAAAAAATCCTATTGTACATCTGAGTGTAAATGTATTATATTCAAGAGAGAAAAAAACGGTACTCTCCCTGGGCACCGAATTCAGATCGAAAAAACTAATTGGAGGAAAGAGAAATGGTACAAGCCTATTGCGTAAAATGCAAAGCGAAAAAAGAAATGAAAGATGCTGAAGCCGTAACAATGAAAAATGGCAAGCCAGCAACCAAGGGCATCTGCCCAGACTGCAGCACCAAGATGTATACCATCGGTAGCAGCAAGAAATAGTCTTTCATGCAAGTTGCAAAAGGGGCTTCCTATAAACAGGAAGCCTCTTTTTTTGTATAAGCATATGATGTAACTTTATCTCTACTTATAAAATTCGACATGATTAACAGGATTTTGTTCATCCTGCCTATCCTGCTCATCCATGTTAAATATTATGACATACTAATCTCAAAATTATTAAAGGTGAAAATATAAAATGGTTAACTGGAATCTTGATATTATCAACTCTACCCCGGAGTTTCGCAAGGCTGATGGATTTGATAATCCTGATGTTGATGCAATTTATATTAAAAATGAAATGTATCAGGGAAAACAGACCGAGGTTTTCGCGTGGTTTGGCATGCCCAAACTGGCAGCGGGACAGAAATGCCCGGCGATGATATTGCTGCATGGCGGTGGCGGCGGCGCATTTATCGAATGGGTTAAGATATGGAATGCCCGCGGTTATGCTGCTATTGCCATTGACCAGTGCGGCGACGCCCCGGAATATCCTTGCGATATAGTTGACGGCCCACATTCGCGCCAGCCAAACGGTGGACCTGCTGGATGGGACGCATCATTTAAAACTACTACTGAAGCGATAACAGAACAATGGGTTTACCACGCCATTTCCGCCGCATTGCGCTGTCACGGTTTATTGGCAAATCACCCAGCTATTGATGCCAGCAAAATAGGCGTAACAGGTATCTCCTGGGGCGGTTATATGACATCGCTATTTGCCGGTGTCGACACCAAACTTGCCTGTGCGGTGCCGGTTTATGGTTGCGGTTTCCTGGGGGTTAACTCCGTCTGGAACTCCCACACCTTTCCGTCATTGCCCGCCGACGATGTAAAACGATGGCTGGAACTCTGGGATCCGTCG
>JBIJDE010000613.1:0-2865 GCA_044344305.1 Armatimonadota bacterium | reverse complement strand
GCGGAATAGCTGTCGGAACGCTTCCTGATGTACCTTGATAGCCGCCGGATTGGTGTAGTCAACCACGCCAACCACACCTTTGAATCCAGGAGTGAAACATATTCCTGTATTATAAATAGATCCATCTTCACGCTTTACAAAACCATCAACCGCTTTCAAATCGTCGAATAGTTTTGAGCCTTCCGGGATATAGGGAAGTTGCCATAATGATACTTTCACCCCTAAATCGGCCAACTCTTTCAAATAAGCAGTTGGGTCGGGGAAGCGCGTTTTATCGAACAACAGGTCGCAATACCAATCTTCTTTAAACCAGAATGTATCGAGATGAATCACGTCACAGGGGACATCATTTTCACGCATTTTTCGGGCGATATCCAGAGTTTCCTCGGCAGACTGATAGCTGATTTTACTTTGCCAGTAGCCGAATGTCCATTGGGGCGGTAGCGAACCTTTGCCGGTAAGATCGGTATACAGCGACACGATATCTTTGATTTCGCCGAGGAATACATAATAATCGAGGAAATCATCTTCTGCCGCCACCTGGATATCGGCGGAACTCATGCTACCCACCCAATAGGTCATCAAACTGGAATGGTTGAAATATACCCCATACCCGGCAGTGGTTACGAAGAACGGGATATTTTTATATGCACGCGGGGTGGTAACCCCCAGCGCGTCAATCATATTCAGGTCGATAGTCTGGCCGACTTTGTTTAGTTGAATGAACCGTTCACCCAAGCCGTAAACGGCGGCGTCATGGGGCAAGTCAAAGTTTTCTACCGCTACCGTGGTGCTGTCGGAAACCTTGCGGCAAATACCGGTATTCACTGAATCCCAGTTAGTGAAATTATCTTTCTCCGGTCCGCCGATGCCGCAAATCTGTACTCCGGCGTAATTGCGGACTACAATACGGAATGACGCCAAATCAATGGTCATTTTAAAGGTGGCAGTCTTGATTTTTACCTTGCCGTCTTCTGTTTTAATCTTGCATTTTGTTGCCGGTGCCGGTGTGCCAATAACCATCGGGGTCTGGTGATCTGGTATTACCGATGATTCACTATAACGCACTCGAAAAGCAGCGTCGTTAATAATATCAATACGAATCTTGCCAACGACTTCCTCACCCACCTGTGCCAGATGACGGTTAGTAAGCATGGCGGAATCCGCAGAAGATATCTCTTTCTTTGATCCCATAACCGCGGTTGTTTTTAATTCGATAAAGCTGTCGCCAACTAAATCAACCTCAACCTTAACAACAGACGCCCGTAAAAACTCATAAGGCGTCTCTAAAATTCGTGTAGATATCATTTTTTCTCCTTTGATTAATGTTTAGTAAATGTTATGTGACATTATACAAGATTCTTTTCACATTACCTTTAATAATATGATAAACTTTTATCAGGATTATCACTTTCGTAGAGACGCACGGCCGTGCGTCTCTACATAGTAAACCAACATTGGCGAAAATCCAGTTAATTTTCTTACGATAATTTAAAAATCCGTAATTTTCAATAATCAAAACCTTCATCTCAAACTCCCCTCCTTGCCAAGGAGGGGTGGCCGAAGGTCGGGGTGGTTTCGCCTACCACAAATCAATCAATTTTTAATTATTAGAGGCTCTTGCAAAACCCGGTGGGACAGACACCAGCACGGCTTCGCCGCTTGATGTCAGTCCCTGATTTACTCTCAAAAAACGTTAAACAACAATTTAACATTTAGAAAAAATATAGGTTTTGCAAGAGTCTGATTAATTATTAATTTTCAATTTTCAATTCAGTCTGTTCTCGCATCCAACTCAAAGCAAATGCCACATCCGGCAACTCTGGCGACACACCACAGCTTTGTAATATGCACCCGGTCATATCACCAGCTTTTAATCGCGGCAATACATATTCTTCATAATGTTCGCTACTGCGATTTCTGTATCCATCTCCGGCGGCGATGTTGCCGCTGTCAACGAAGTATGCTATCTGTTTTCTCGCCCGATTAAATGGACAATCCTCTTCTGCTGTCTGCGGCAATGCAAATTCGCCAACTCCAGCATGTAATTGAATTGATTTCAATGTTGGCAGTTTCAACAGGCTATCCAGGTTATGCCGATAATCGCCGCAGGAATGAATGTGTATACCACCGAATATTTCGCCAAGTTCTGCATTGTATGGATACGCAAACTCCATATACATCTCCGGTGATAGCATTACAAGTGGGGTATCGTCCGCAATGCAGATGCCGATATTCTCGGAAATGCTGGGGAAATTGCGTCCAGGGAAACAGGCATGTTCCATCTGTGCGATATGCTGTTTCATGAAATCAATGGTGAAATCAGTAATCATTCTGCAAAGATGATGTATAGCCTTAGGGTTAGTATGACAAGCTATAAGAATTTCTTCGTGGTCAACAATTTGTACTGCAACGCTAAATGGGCTTTGAATATCCGTCGTCCACAATGGCACCTTTGTACCGAGTTCACGCTGTGATAAATCAACCCATTCAAATAATCGCTTAATCATTGATGTTTCACCGACTTTTTTCGGTTTCAATGTCCATACCTGCTCGATATCGGTAATACATGGCGGGGCATAAGCGGTGCCGTCATCAACAAAAACAACTTCACTACCAAATGCCTCCGGCACCATGGCAACGCCGCAAAATGTATTTAAAAAAGGCGGCCAATCATTATCCGTCGCCGCCAACCCATTTGCCCACGCCACCGAATGCTCCATCATGTTATCCATATCTGTCAGTACATCCTGCGCGGTATAACTCGGTAATGGGTACAGGCAGTTAGGCTCAACTATTGGCACCACAGCGCCAGGTTGACGACTATACGCCGCCGCCAATCGCTGATGTGCCAACTTAATTCGT